>JAYTFP010000223.1:0-2032 GCA_043734285.1 Acidimicrobiaceae bacterium | reverse complement strand
CTCCTGGTGACCGCGGTGCTCGCGGGGCTGTTGTTCGCGACCTATGTGCGCGACGCCGATGGCGTGATGGTCACCGACGACATCGATGCACCGGCGCGGCGCGGCACTATCGGCGGTGCCTTGTCGTACTTCGCGGTCGGGTGCCCGGTGTGCAACAAGCTCGTGGTGCTCGCGCTCGGCACGGTCGGCGCACGCGAGTGGTTCGAGCCGATTCAGCCGTATCTCGCGGCGGTGTCGATCGTGCTGCTCGTCGTGGCACTGCGGGCGCGGTTGCGCAACGCGGCGGCGTGCCCGATCCCTGTGCGGAGCTGACGGGTTCGGCGGCAGAGACCGATCGTCGTCGCCTGGGGCGACGACCTTCGGGGCCGGTCGCCGGGCGTCCGCGCCCGGGGTCACCGCTTCGGCTTCAGATCGGCACGATTTCGACCAGTCCGTCAAGGCCTCGGAAGTCACCCGGGTTGCGGGTGAACAGTGGGAGACCGTTCGATGCGGCGATGGCGGCGATGAGGAGGTCGACGGCGCGAGGTCCCCGAGCCTTGCGGCCCGATGCGATGACGGCCGCGTAGATGCGGCCGTACGCGCGAGCAGCTTCTCGGTCGAACGTCAGGGGATCGAAGGCGGCCTCGGCGCGTTGCAGGCAGTCTTGTCGCCAGGCGCGTTCGTCGGCGGTCGTCGCGGTATGTGGGCCGGCACTGAGCTCGGCCATGGGTGGTCCGATGCTGGGCCGCTCTCGGCGCCTTTTGGCGTGTCGGTTGACGCCCAGCGGTCGTCGTATCGTTGACTAAATAGTCTACGGATTTGTAGACTCCTACCATGAGCACCACCATTCGCGTCTCGATCCCGACTCGCGATCGGTTCGCGCTGCTCGCCGAAGCGACAGGTCGGCCCATGACCCAGCTGCTCGACGAAGCAGCGGATGCACTCGAGCGCAAGCTGTTCTTCGAGCAGCTCAACAAGCGGTATGACGAGCTGCGCGGCGAGCCCGATACTTGGGTACCGGTCGAAACCGAGCGACAGGTCGAAAGCGGCGCCGTAGGCGACCGATCGTCGTGAGCGTCCCGCGGCGCGGCGAGATCTGGCTTGTCGACTTCGGTCATCCGGTCGGTCGTGAACAAGCTGGTCGACGCCCCGCGGTCATCGTGTCGGCTGACGGCCTCAATCAGGGTCGCGCCGGCGTTGTCATCGTCGTGCCTTGTACGACGTCGCGGCGCGGTCTGCCCTCGCATGTCGAACTCGACCCGGCGGCGTCGGGTCTCGATGAGGTGTCGTACGCCAAGTGCGAAGACATCAAGTCCGTCTCGGAGGAGCGACTGATCGCGCGCCTCGGCAACGCACCCGTTGAGGCGATGTTCGCCATCGCGAGATCGTTGCAGTTCCTGCTCGACATCTGAACCAGGACCAGGCCCTCTCGTCGATGCCCTGCGCGACCAGGGTCCCCGGTCGGGAGCCCATGGCGGCGCACGGCCTCACCCCCGCGCCGCCGGCCGACTCGCTGAGGATGTCGGCGGCGACTCGGCGACGCTGTCTGTCGGCCATCGTCAGGCGGCGGACTGCTCGAGCGACGCGGGGTGTGCCCTCAGCGCCGTGAGGCGAACGAGTGCGACGAAGTCGGCGTCGAAGTGCAGAATCGGCGCATCGGCCCGGATCGCAACCGCGGCGATGAGACAGTCGATGAGCTTGCGGACCGTCTCACCATTGCGGCGGCAGCACCGGTAGAGCGCGGCTGCCTCTTCGTAATCAGCCGGTGTCATCGAGATGACAGTCGCCCGGGCGAGCAGGCCGCGGAGGCTCCCCAGATGGTGCTCGTCTCGGGCGCCGGCCAGCACCTCCATCGAGACGACGTCGCAGATAGCGATGTCATGGGCGAGGAGTTGGTCAACCGCGTTGCATGCCGGGGATCCGGTGTCGCGGAGAAATTCGACCCATGCCGAAGTGTCGATGAGGATCACCCGGTTCGCCCGGCGCGCAGCTCCTCGAGCGTTCCATCCCAGCCGGACCCGCGCAACGAACGAGCGTCGTCCACATCGAGAGG
>JAYTFP010000222.1:0-3600 GCA_043734285.1 Acidimicrobiaceae bacterium | reverse complement strand
GACGACCGACCGCCGTGCCGAATTCGTACCCGTACTCGTCGTAGTCACGCTCGAACCAGCCCGATCCGATGCCGAGGTAGACGCGGCCGCCCGAGATGTGGTCGATCGTGCGGTGCATGTCGGCGTGCAGTTCGGGATTGCGGTACGAGTTGCACGACACGAGCAGCCCGAGATGTGCGGTCGTCGTGGTCGCGGCCATCGCCGCGAGCACCGTCATCCCCTCGTAGTGCGCCGCGTCGGGATCGCCGTAGAGCGGGTAGAAGTGATCCCAGACCCAGATGCTGTCGACGCCGAGCTGGTCGGCCTTCATCCACGCGGCGCGCAGCTCGTCGATCGTGCAGGCCTGCGGGTGGAGCTGCACACCCACCTTGCAACGTCGTTCGGTCATGACACGCTCCTCATGATGGCGCCGGTCGGCCTTCGTTCATTCAACTCGGTGGTGTTGGCGCGCATGACCTTGGCGACCACATCGGGGTCGAGGCCCGCGGTCTCGTCGAGATAATCGAGTGGCAACGGCATGCCCTCGATGTGGGGCCAATCGCTGCCGAAGATGACGCGGTCGGGACCCATGATCGCGAGCAGCTCACCGAGGTCGTCCTCCCAGAACGGGTTGATCCAGATGTGGCGCCGGAACGTCTCGATCGGATCTTCGGGAAACCAGCCCGCCATCTTTCTGGCCGTGATCGTGAGCTTCTTCAGCAAGCCCGGCAGGAACCCGGCGCCGTTCTCGACCGACGCGACGCGCACGTTCGGGAACCGCCCGAAGAGCTGATCGCACACCAGCGACGCCAGGAAGTCTTCGATCGGACGTTCGAGCTGCAGCAGTTTCATGGGCTGCGGGATCGCGCTCTTGAAGTTCGACGTGAACCCGTCGCTGGCGTACCCGTGTGACGAGTAGCCGCTGTCGCCCGCGTGCACCACCACGGTGATGCCGACCTCGTTCACCCGCGCCCAGAAGGGATCGAAGTCGGTGTGGCCGGGCGAGCGTGGCCCGTTCGCGGTGGTCGGCGCGGCGGGCCGCATCACGATCGTTCGGGCGCCCCGGTCGAGCGCCCAGTCGAGCTCTCGGACGGCCCAGTCGACATTGGCGAGGCTGATGTACGGCGAGGCGAACAGGCGCTGCTGGTTGTCGAAGCCCCAGTCGTCGTCGATCCACCGGTTGAACGCGGTGAAGGTGACCGTCACGGCCTCGGGATCGTGGTGCAGCAACTCCTCGTAGATCATCCCGAGCGTCGGGAACATCCAGACGGCCTCGAGCCCCTGCTCGTCCATCGCCGCGAGCCGCGCGTCGCGGTCGCGATACGCCGGGCTGATCCGGTCTCGGGCCCGCAGCAGGTCGAGCGGATCGTGACCATGCGGGTTGCCGCGGAAGTAGTCCTTCAGCACGCCCGGTTTGGCCGCCGGATCGAACGTCGGATTCACGACGGCTCGTGACACCTTGCCGCCGACGACGTGATACTTGCGGCCGTCGATCTCGGCCCACTGGATCGTGCGCGCCGCCCACGCAGGGTCGAGATGGCGGCTGAACGCGTCGAGTGCCTCGTAGTAGTGGTTGTCCGCGTCGAAGGGTCGATCTCCCATGCCGCGAGTCTGGCTCGCCGCCGTCGACAGCGCCTGCTCGGAGCCCGCCATCGGCGGGCAAATCTTGCGCAATCGTGAGCGTAGGAGCGGATTCGGCGGGGTGTCCCGTACCCTTCCCGTCGTGAACACTTACGACGCCGTCGCGACGTGCGTCGGCCGAGTCTGGATCGTCCACGTTGAGCAGCTCCCCAACCTCAAGATCTACTCGGCTCGTCGAAAGTTGCGTCGATCCACCCGTCTGGCACTCGCCGCGCACCTCAATTGCTCAGCTCGAGACTTCAAGTTGCGACTGCAGGTCGGAGCTGCGAAGAGCACCCAGTAGTCACGCACCAACCGCTTCCCATGGCGTTGGCGCGCGGTGAGAGTCAGAATGAGCCCGGTCGTCGTGGGTGATCTGAAGCTCGCCCCAGCCGACGCCGGGAGCGTCCTGGCACGTGTGGCCGCTAGCATCGGAGGGGCGAGAGCGGAATGGCCCGATGGCGTGACACGCCTTCATTGCGCGGCAACGTTGTCCGGAGGCGCGAGGGATGGTCGAATTCGCACGACTTCTCGTCATCGAGGACGATGTCCTCGTTCGTGAGGGGATCGTCGCCGCACTGACGTCGCAGGGCGGCAAGGTACGAGCCGCGGCCGACGGAACCGACCTCGACACGATCCTGGCAGAGTTCCGGCCCGACCTAGCGTTGCTCGATGTCTCGCTGCCGACCGGCCCCGACGGATTCGAGATCGCGGCCCGCATCCGATCTGTCACGACGGTTCCCGTCATCTTCATCACTGCGCGCACCGCAATGGACGATCGAATTCGAGGCTTCGAGGGTGGGGCCGACGACTACCTGTGCAAGCCGTTCGCGATGCGCGAGCTTCTGGTTCGGGTCCGCGCGGTACTGCGCCGCGCGGGTCCTCCGACCTCTTCGCTCATCCAGGTCCGCGATCTCGTGATCGACACCGCCGCTCGACGGGTCGAGCGGGCGGGTGCCACGGTGGCTCTGACCCCGACCGAGTTCGACCTGCTTGCCACCATCGCCCGCACCCCGGGACGGTCGTGGTCGAAGCGAGAGCTGTTGATGGAGGTTTGGGGGCTGGACGAACACGCGCCGCACCTCGTCGAGGTACAGATCAGTCAGCTCCGCCGCAAGTTGGAGGTGTACGGCCCGCGCCTCGTGATCACCGGCCGCGACGGCAGTTACGGGATGCCGTCATGACGCAACCCTCGACAACGCCGTCACGTGGGCCGTCGCTCGCGAATTGGCTCAAAGCACGACTGGTCGACTCACAGGTCTCGGCCAGTCAACGCAAACGCACGGCGTTCGGCGCGGCGATCGCGATCGCCTTCATCGGAGCTCTCGACTTGCTGACCGGGCGCCTCTACTCGCTCGCGATCCTCTACTTCCTTCCGGTCTGCGCGGTCGCCCTCGTGGGTTCGGCGCGCGCCGGTTACGCCACGGCCGCAGGGACTTCGGCCGTCTGGAACGTGTCGACTGATCTCGTCTACTCGACGCGCAGTTACACCGCGACGTCCTGGAACTTCCTCAGTCGGTTCCTGGCGATGACCATCGTCGTGTATCTGCTGGGCACTTTGCGGCGCGTGGCCGTCGAACTGGTGGCCGCCGACCGCCAGACCAAGGACTTCCTTTCCGCGGCGGCCCACCAGATGAGAACCCCGATCGCCGGGCTCGTCGCCTCAGCAGAGGCGCTCGTCTACGAGACCGACGACCAGCGCCGAGAACATCTCGTCGACAACTTGGTCGCCGGCACCGAACGCACAAGACGGCTGCTCACATCGCTGCTCGAACTGAGTCGGCTCGAGACCGTGGCAGCCCTCGACCTCCAGCTCGTCGATCTCGCTGAACTCTGCGAGTTGCAGGCGGCGACCAGCCGGATCACCGACCCGCGGGTGGAGATCATCGTCGACGCCGAGGCGCCAGTTGTCGTCACCAGTGATCGCGACGTGATCCAAGAGGCGCTCTCCAACCTGCTCGAGAACGCGACGCGGCACGCTCGGTCACGGGTGACGGTGGG
>JAYTFP010000221.1:0-3111 GCA_043734285.1 Acidimicrobiaceae bacterium | reverse complement strand
AGTAGTCGTCGAGCGAGTAACCCCGGGCCTGGCCCGAGAACCCGGTGCGGGCGCCGGTCAGTCCGAGTGCCAGACCGCCGGCCCCGGCTTGCACCGCCGAGGGAGGGGTACCGGTGCTCCCAGAGGGACACACGCAGGGCTCGTCCTGCACGCAGTAGAAGACACTCGATCCTGCGGGGATCACGTCGTTGAGCGTGTCGCCCGACGCGACGGCGAGATGACCGCGGCCGTTCACGATCTCGACGATCTCGGTGGTCGCGAGCACTTTCACCGGCAGGTTCTCGTACGGATCGACGTTCGGCAGAGCCACGGTCTGCGACTTGCCGACCGTCACATGTTCGGGCGCGGCGCCGAAGTCGGGCATGTCCGCCTTGCCGGGGCTGAGCATGTCCCAGATGATGCGGTTGGGGAACTTCCGCCAGTAGCTGGCGCCCCAGAAGTCCATGACCAGGTCCTCGGCGCCTTGCAGCATCGTGGCGAAGGCCGTCTCGTTGGCGCCGGCCACGCCGTCGTTGAACGCAGAGAGCAGCCGCGGCCAGATCTGCTCGGGACCTTCCATGTCCTCGATGTGTCCGAAGAAGCCCACCGCGTCGTAGGCGCGGGTGAACAACGCCCGGTGCTGCGGGGTCGAGATGTACTTCGTCCAGTGGGCTTGGAGCTGGCTGTACACCGCGCTCGGGACGAGCTCCATCATCACCCACGTCGCCTCGCCGTCGAGCAGCCATCCGCCGACCGTGATGCTCTTCGCCAGCGTGCCGACCCGCCGCTGCTGATAGCAGTGGAAGACCTCATGGCTGAGCACCGAGGTGATGGCCGCCGGGTCGAACCCCTTGAACTTCTCGTAGTAGACGGTGATCAAGCAGGCGTCGAGCATCGTGCCCGGGTCGAAGTATTTCTTGCCCTCGGTGAGCGGGATGTCGGTCTTGTCGAAGTAGATGGTGTCGGCCACCGCGCTCGGCGTCGTCGTGTCGTCGACGTGGATGCGAATCTTGGGGATCATCGGCGCACCGGTGTGCGACGCGATCGCGTGGTTGGCCCATGCCACGTACGGATCGAAGAACGAGGCCGGCGGGGTCGGGTCGACGCGGAGTTCGTTGGTCTGGAGCGCGGGTCGCGCTCGGCCGTGCGCTGTTGTCGTGGCGGCACCGGTGGCGAGCGGATCGGGCGGATCGTCGGATGGCGCGACGTCGGAGCGCGTCACCTCCGGTTTGCCGATGCCCATGTGATCGAGGACGACCCGCTGCTGAGCGGCGGTGAGCTGATCGAACACCGACAGGATGCGACCGAGCGCCCGCGTGCCCGATTGCGACGTCGACGCCGGACCGGGTGGGTCGGCCACGCCAGGCAGTTTGCCGATGACAGCGGCGTACAACGCCCGAGCTCGATCGACGGTGACGCCCTTGGCCTCGATCTCGGCCTCGATGGCCTCGTCGCGCGGCGTGTTCGCCGCGGCGGGCTTTTCGGACGTTGTGGTCGTGGTGGCGCTGGTCGCCTTCTTGGTCTCGGACGAGCACGCGGACTGCGCGGCGATCGCCATCACCAGGAGGAGCGCGACGTATGGCGGGCGGTGGAGCGGAATGCGAGGTCGGTCGGCCACGGAGGCTCAACCTATTCCGTCGTCAGCGGTGGCGGCTCGTGATCTCGGCGACGCCGTTGGCGAACGTCTCGACATCCTCGGGCGTTGTCGCCCAACTCGTCATCCACCGCACCTCGGTGATCGTCGCGTCCCACTCCCAGAAGAACGACCAGTCCTGGAGTTCTGCCAGCGCCGCGGGCGGCACAGTGGCGAACATCGAGTTGACCTCGGGGGCGCGTGTGACCTCGACACCCTCGATACCGACGACCTTCTCCGCGAGCGCGACGGCCATGGCGTTGGCGTGGCCGGCGAGCTCGATCCACAGTCCGTCGGCGAGCAATGCCTCGAACTGCGCGGCGATGTAGCGCATCTTCGACGGCAGCTGGCTGGCCTGCTTGCGGATGAACTTCACGTCGCGGCCGAGCTCGGGGCGCAGGTAGATCACGGCCTCGCCGTACATCATCCCGGCCTTCGTACCGCCGAAAGTGATCACGTCGACGCCGGCATCGGTCGTGAACGAGCGGATGTCGCCGCCGAGCGCGGCGACGGCATTGGCGATACGAGCACCGTCCATGTGCACGAGCAGCCCGTGGCCGTGCGCCGCGTCGCAGAGCTCGGCGATCTCGGCGGGGGAGTAGAGGGTGCCGTATTCGGTCGACTGGGTGATCGAGATGATGGCGGGCTGCACGTGGTGCTCGTCGCCGAGACCGTGGAGCAGATCGGGCAGTTGGTCGACGCGCAGCTTGCCGTCGGGTGAGGGGACGTCGATCAATTTCGCGCCGGTGAACCGCTCGGGCGCGCCGCACTCGTCGACGTTGATGTGCGCGGACGACGGACAGATCACCGCCTGCCACGGACGCAGCAACGACTGGAGTGCGACCACGTTCGCGCCGGTGCCGCCCCAGCAGAACGCGACCTCGACGGGTGCGCCGAACAGGTCGCGGAACGCGTCGTCGGCACGCGCGGTCCACACGTCAGCGCCGTAGGCCAGCGCGGGGCCCTCGTTGGCTTTCGCCAGCGCCTCCATGATCGCCGGATGCACTCCCGCGGCGTTGTCAGAGGCAAACGATGCGGTCGGCGCGGGTGGCAGCGCTGGCGGGACAGTGGGCATCGCCGCACGCTAGCGGCGGGGTACCGTCTGATCAGAGAGCACTACGAGGGGTGGGCAGCGCGTGGGAACAGCTCGAATGGCCTCGATCCGCTCGCTCGCGGCGGGCACCCTCGCGTTGGCGCTGGTCGGACCGCTGGCGTCGTGCAGCGACAGCACTCCCAAGGCGGCATCGACGACGACCTCGTCGCCGGCACTGTCGTCCACGACCAGCGCGACGACGGAAACGACCGCCGGCTCGGATGGTTCGACGACCACGACCACCGGCTCGGCCAGTTCGACGCCGCCGGTCACCGTCGCGCCCTCGGCGATCGACACGTCGTGGCCGCTCTTCGACGAGTCGTTCTTCGTCTGGGGTGTCGCGGCCTCCGATGTGCTCAACGTGCGCACCGACGCGGGCGCCTCGCAACCGATCGTCGCCACCTTC
>JAYTFP010000220.1:0-9684 GCA_043734285.1 Acidimicrobiaceae bacterium | reverse complement strand
GGCGGGGGCGCCCCCCCGCGCGGCCCCGCAACTCTTTGATCTTGTGGTTGCTCGCGCCGAGCACTGGGTGATTCGTTGCGTCAGCTGGCGACGCCGGCGTTCTCCAACGCCTCTTTCGCAGCCACCACGAGTGAGGCGAATGCGTCAGGTTCGGCCACTGCCAGGTCGGCGAGGCTCTTGCGGTCGATCTCGATCTCGGCGACCTTCAGCCCATTGATGAACCGGCTGTAGCTGATGTCGTTGATGCGACACGCTGCGTTGATCCGCTGGATCCACAGCTTGCGGAACTCGCCCTTGCGGGCGCGCCGGTCGCGGTAGCTGTACTGCAACGCGTGCATGACCGACTCATTGGCGGCCCGGTAGGTCCGTGAGCGGTTCCCGTAGTGGCCCTTGGCCCGGGAGAGAACTGTCTTGTGCTTCTTCTTGGCGTGAACGCCACGCTTCACACGTGCCATGTGAACTCCTCTCGAATGGTGATGTCAGAACGACGGCTCGACCGCGCTGGGTCAGATACCGAACGGGTCAGATACCGAGCTGGCGGCGAACGCGGGCCTTGTCACCCTTGGGCAGCTCGACCTCGCCGGCGAGCCGGCGGGTGCGCTTCGATGCCTTCTTCTCCAGGATGTGGCTGCGGTTCACCTGGCGGCGCATGATCTTGCCGCTGCCGGTGACCTTGAATCGCTTCTTCGCACCGCGGTGCGTTTTCATCTTCGGCATTTCTGCTTCTCTCCTGGTGGGTCATCCGAACTCGTGTCGGATGATCGAGGGTCAGGCCTCGGCGGCCTCGGGGGTTTCTTCGGCCTCGGCGATGACCTCGGCGATGACCGCTGCGTCGATCTCGACGTCGGCGATGACGACGTCGGCGATCACTGCCTCATCGATCACGGTTGCGTCGATCTGTGTCTCGGCCTCGGTCTCGTCGTTGGAGCTCGGTTCGGTGTCGCCGTCGTGGGTCAGCGCTTCGGCTGCCTCGGTCGCTGCTCGTTTCTGCGCCGCTGCTTGGGCCTTCTTGTCGGGCCCGAGCACCATGGTCATGTTGCGCCCGTCCTGCTTGGGCATGATCTCGACCCGTCCGACCTCGTTGACGTCTTCGGCAACCCGGTCGAGGATGCGGCGGCCCAGTTCGGGATGCTGCATCTCACGTCCGCGGAACATGATCGTGACCTTGACCTTGTGACCTTCGCCGAGGAATTGAGCGACCTTTCGGGTCTTGGTGTCGAAGTCGCCGCCACCGATCTTCGGGCGGTACTTCATCTCCTTGACCGTGATGTTGGTCGCCTTCTTGCGTGATTCCTTGGCGCGTTGCTGGGCCTCGAACTTGTACTTCCCGTAGTCCATGATCCGGCAGACAGGGGGATTCGCCTTGTCGGCGACCTCGACCAGGTCGAGTTCTGCTGCTCGGGCGATGGACAGCGCTTCGGGAAGGGGTTTGATCCCCAGCTGTCCCCCGTCTCGATCGATCAGGCGTACCTCGCGGGCACGGATCCGATCGTTGATCCGGGGTTCATCGGTTTGCGGTGGCGGTGCTATGACCGATCACTCCTCAAGCGAATGTCCTTTCGTTCATGTTGGACCTTGGATCAGCGGCGGAAGCCGCTGCGAAACTCAGTGCTGCGGAAGCGGCTGAAAAAGAGAGTTGGCGGATGCCGGGAAGCCGACATCCGCCAAGAGCACCCAGCCGCGGCGGGGTGCCATTTCGCAGTGTTCGACCAAATCACCGGAGGTGATCAGGTGGGGACGGCTTCGCGACATCCGAGGAGGTCGGGAATGGGCCCCGCTTTCCGTTCAAATTGACCCGGTTAGAGTACCAGCACCCACGACACGAAGGACAGTTCCAGTGAGCCTGTGGACCCCCGACGGTGAACGCACCGTCTCCCGTACGCCGTCAACGCCGACCCCTGCTGCACCGCCGTCTGACGACGTGCGCAACTCGCCTGAGCTGCGCGAGGCGATGGCCGAGGCCGGCGTCGACATCGACGAACTCACCCCCGAGCAGCTGGCTGAGGCGACTGAAGCGCTCGTCGAGATGTCCCGGGTCCGTGAGCGCATGTTGAGCGTACCCACCGCTGACGTCATCGCGAACCACATGATGGGCATCTACGAGCTGGCGGCGATCCACCTCGGCGAGAACCCGCCGAACTTCGGCGAGGCGGGCCTGGCGATCGAGGTGCTCCGGCTCATCGTCGACAACCTCGGTCCCAAGTTCGGCGACAGCGAGTCGATCCTGCGTCAGGCGCTCCAGCAGCTCCAGTTGGCCTTCGTCCAGCTCAAGGAGCAGGTCACCGCGGCAGACCCAGCACCGGCCGAGTAGTCGTGACGATGCAGGTCGTCCGCACACCCGACGATCGATTCGCGTCGCTGCCCGATTTCGCCTTCGCCCCCCACTACGTCGACATCGTCGATCCGGCCGACGCAACGCCGTTGCGCGTGCACCACCTCGACGAAGGCCCTGCCGACGCGCCGATCGTGCTGCTGATGCACGGCGAGCCGTCGTGGTCGTTCCTCTACCGCCACATGATCCCGCCGCTCGTCGCGGCCGGGTACCGGTGCATCGCGCCTGATCTGATCGGGTTCGGCCGCTCCGACAAACCGGCCCACCGTGACGACTACACCTACGCCCGTCACGTCGAGTGGATGCGTCAGACGCTCTTCGACCAGCTCGAACTCCGCGGCATCACGCTCGTGTGCCAGGACTGGGGCGGCCTCGTGGGTCTGCGACTCGCGGCCGAGCACTCCGATCGTTTCGCTCGGCTCGTGCTCGCCAACACCGGCCTGCCGACCGGCGATCACGGCGCCAACGAGGCGTTCAAAGCGTGGCAGAAGTTCAGCCAGGAGACCGAGACATTTCCCGTCGGCATGATCATCAACGGCGGATGTACCAGCGATCTCACTGCCGACGTGATCGCCGCGTACGACGCGCCCTTCCCAGACGAGTCCTACAAGGAGGGCGCCCGGCAGTTCCCGCTCCTCGTGCCCAGCACCCCCGACGACCCCGCCGCTGCCGACCAACGCACGGCGTGGGAATCGCTCGCCCGATTCGACCGGCCGGTGCTCTGCGCCTATTCGGACCGCGACCCGATCACCAAGGGTGGCTCGAAGCCCTTCCTCGACCTCGTTCCCGGAGCCGCCGGGCAGCCGCACACGACCATCGAGGGTGGCGGGCACTTCCTCCAGGAGGACTGCGGCCCCGCGCTCGCCCAGGTCGTGATCGATTTCATGGCCGCGACCCCTGCGATCGACGCCTGATGGATCGGCGCGGGTTCCTGCGTTCCAGCGGGTTGATGGGGGCCGGTGCGCTGCTCGGCCCATCGTTGCTGCCGGCATGCGCGCCGGTTCCGTCGACGGGAGCCGGTGGGCCCGAGTACTTCCCGACGACGATCCCGCAGGGAACGATGCTCGACTTCGCCGCGTCGGAGTCGCCCATCGAACACGTCGTCATCTTGATGATGGAGAACCGGTCGTTCGACCACTACCTCGGTTGGCTCAGCGCCGACGAGGCGTACCAGGAGCGCGGCCGGCGCAATTACGGCGACTCGTTCTCGATCGACGCGAGGCCACATCAGACCTACCTCGACCCGAGCGGCAACGAGGTGGACACCTTCTCGATGGGTGGCGGGCTGAGCGCGGCCGGTTACCGCGGTTGCGGCTTCGCGGATCCGAATCACGGGTGGGATGCGGGCCGCGTCCAGCGCGACCACGGCTTCCTCGCGACGGGCGCGAACGTCGACACCTTCCCGCTCGGCTACCAGGAGTCCGCCGATCTGCCGTTCCACTCGCGGATGGCGAGACGGTTCACGACGTTCGACCGGTACCACTGTTCGATCCTCGGACCGACCCAGCCGAATCGCCGCTACCTGCACTCGGCGCAGTCGGGCGGTTACAAGAACAACTACGTGCCCATCAAGGAGCTCGGTCACCAGTGGGACACGATCTACGACCGCCTCAAGCGAGCCGGCGTGTCGACGCGTTCGTTCTCGCCGGACCTGCCCTCACTCGCCTTCTGGGGTCCGCGGATGGGCGACATGATGTCGCCGATCCACGAGTACTTCGGCGCCTGCGACAACGGGACGCTGCCGGCCGTCACCTATCTCGACCCGCCGTTCCTGCCGTGGTGGCAGGCCGACGATCATCCGCTGTGCGACCCGGCCGCCGGCCAGCGCTACTTGCGTGACGTGTTCCGTGCGTTCGTCGAGTCGCCGCACTGGGAGAACGGGCTGTTCATCCTGACGTACGACGAGTGGGGCGGATTCTTCGACCACGTCGCTCCCCCGGTGCTGCCCGACCTGTTGTCGTCACCGGTCGACGCCGACAACTTCGGCCAGGCGGGGTTCCGCGTGCCGACGATCCTCGCGTCGCCCTACGCGAAGCCGGGTTTCGTCGACCACCGCCTGTACGACCACACGTCGATCATGCGATTCGTCGAGTGGCGGTTCCTCGGCGCGCCGCCCGAGGGTTCCGGCGGATCGAGCGACTGGAACCTCACGCCGCGCGACCGCAACGCGAACAACATCGGCGCGTCGCTCGGCATGACCGGTCCCGATCCGCAGGTGTTCGACCTCGCCGACCTCGGGATGCGCGCGCCGACGGCGCGATGCGACAAGTCGCCGCAGCTCACCGCGCCGGGCATGCAACCCGACCGCCCCACGCCGACCCCGACGACCACGCTCACCGCGGCCGAAGCGAAGGCCGACCCGAACATCGGCGGTCCCGGATCCGACATGCTCGATGCCCTCGAGGCGGGCTACTTCGAGAAGGTTCGAGTGAAGTTCGAGCCGTCGCCGATGGCCGGCATGTGGGCCGACGCGCAGTAGCCAATGTCGAAAGTTGTCGCCATCATGTCAATGTCGCTCGACGGCTACGTCGCCGACCTCAACGGTGGCGTGGACGAAGTCTTCGACTGGTACACCTCGGGCGACGTCGAATTCGACGCCGGCGGATCAGACGCGATGAGGTTCTGTGTCTCGCAACCCAGCGCCGACCACCTTCGCAGTCTCTGGTCGGAAGTCGGTGCCGTACTCACGGGCCGACGCACGTTCGAGGCCGCCCGCGGATGGGACGGAAACCACGCCTGGGGACCAGCATTCGTGCTCACCCACGACATCCCCGACGGATGGCCACGACCCGACTCGACCGTGCATTTCACCACTGACGGGATCGAATCCGCCGTGAGTCAGGCGAAAGCCGCCGCTGCCGGGAAGTCCGTTGGAGTCCACGGCGCCGACACCATCCAGCAATGCCTCAACGCTGGACTCCTCGACGAAATACACGTCGACATCGCCGCGCTACTCCTCGGCTCCGGCGTGCGGCTCTTCGACCACCTCGCCGTCACCCCGATCGTGCTCGGCGACCCGACCGTCATCACCGGTGTCGGAGTCACACACCTGCGCTACCCAGTACGCAAGGGGTGACCGCGTTGCTCAGGCGATGCGGCCCGCTGCTCGGGCGGCGTCTTCGGTCGCGGTGAGGTGGCGGTCGATGATCGCCAGGCCACCGTCCCAGAACGCCGGATCGCCGAGGTCGACGCCGACGATCCTGCCGAGGTCTTCGGGCGCCATCGATCCGCCGGCCGACAACATCTCGACATAGCTCGGCACGAACGCCTCACCCTCCGACTCGAACCGGGCGTAGACCGACAGCGCGAGCAGCTGCCCGTAGGCGTACGCATAGACGTACCCGGGCGTGTGGATGAAGTGCGGGATGTACGACCACCAGGTGCGGTAGCCCACAGAGATCTCGACGGCGTCGCCCAACATCGCCGACTGCGAGGCGGCCCACAGCTCACCGAAGCGGTCGATCGACAACTCGCCGGTGTCGCGCCGCGCGTTGTGCACCGAGTCCTCGAAGCGGTTCATCGCGACCTGGCGGAACACGGTGGCGATCTGGTCCTCGAGATGTTCCGCGAGCAGCGGCAGTCGCTCGGCCGGATCGGTGACCGCGTTCAGCAGCCGGCCGAACGTCACGGTCTCACCGAACACCGACGCGGTCTCGGCCAGCGTGAGCGGCGTGCTCTGATGGAAAATCCCCTGCCCGCGGGCGAGGTAGGCGTGCACGCCGTGACCGAGCTCGTGTGCGAGTGTCAGCACGTCGCGCCGCTTCGAGGTCCAGTTCAACAACAGGTACGGATGGTGCGACGCCACCGTGTACGCGCAGAACGCGCCGCCCTGCTTCGAGGCACGGACCGGCGCGTCGATCCACGGTTCATCGAAGAACCGACGCACGACGTCGGCCATCTGCGGCGAGAACGAGTGGTACGCGTCGAGGACGAGGTCTTTCGCGTCGTCCCACGAGAACTCGGCCGCGTCGCCCTGCACGACGGGCGCCATGCGATCCCAATCGTGCAGCCGCTCGACGCCCAGCAGCCGCGCCTTGAGTGCGTACCAACGCTGCGGGATGTCGTAGCGACCGACGACCGCGTCGACGAGCGCCTGGACCGACGCGTCGGATGCTTCGTTCGCCAGGTTCATGCTGGCGATCCAACTGGGATAGCCGCGCAGCCGATCGTCGATCATCTTGTCGGCGAGCAGCGTGTTGTAGATGTAGCCGCGGACCCGCAGACCCGGCTCGAGGCCGGCGGTGACCGCCTCGGCAATGGTGCGGCGACGATCGGCGTCGTCGCTCTGTAATCCCGACAGCGCCAGCATGAGGTTCGTGGGATCACCGTCGAGCTCGACGTCGATGGCCGACGACTGCTCGGTGAACAGACGCGACCACGCGCTTGCGCCGGTGATCGAGGTCTCGGCGAGGACGACTTCTTCCGGCTCGCTCAGGAGGTGCGGTCGGTAACGCCGGATGCCGCGCAGGTGGTGCGCGACGAACGCGAGCTGAGGATCGGCGAGCAGCGCGTCGGCCGCGTCGTCGTCGACCGAGGCCCACTCGAGATCGATGAAGATGAGCCGACTCATCATCGCCGTGGTGCGCTCCTGCGCCGCCTGCATCAACGCGCCGATCTCGGGCTCGGCGGTGTCGACCGCGAACGCGAGACCGACGTACGAACCAGCACGTCCGATCATGTCGGAGAGCGCCGCAACCGAGCCGAACAACTCGGCGAGTCCCGCTGCGTCGAGCTCGCCGATGCGACCGCGGTGCATCTCGAGTTCGCCGACGAGCACCTCGGCCTCGTCGAGCAACTGATCGACACCTGCCCTGCCAGGTACGGGGAGGAGCGGATCGATGTCCCAGGTGACGTCGTCGACGGCGGTAGGCGTGGTCATCGCGTCACGCTAACGCCCGCGACGAGCCCTCAGAGTCGTCAGGCGAATGCGTGTTTCGCCCAATCGGGCACGATCATGAACCACGACGGAGTCGACGCGTCGCCGGGTGTGCGGTCGAGAACCACGATGCTCGTGTGCCCCGGGTTGCCGAACACCTGTTGCCGGTACGACACGAACACACCATCCCTGAGATGCGCCTCCATCGCTGCCAGTACGCCCTTGTTCGTGCTGTATCCCTCTGCACAGTCGTTGGGCGCCTCATAGTCGTCGAAGGCGAGTGACCGGAGCACGACGTCACCGCCCTCGATCGTCCGCCGAGAGCAGGAGCCATCGATCTCGCCGATGCCTGCGACTTCGCCGTGCCCGCAGAACGACGCCCAGTACGAGCTGTCGGGGGGTCGCACCCATGACTCATCCGCCGTATAGACGCGATCACCATGGTTCTTCGGGTTCAGCTTGTCGTGCTCCTCCTCGAGCACTCCGTTGTCGTACGACGTGATTCGCAGGATGGGCGGTCTCGGACTTCCGTCGTCGTTGGTGAGTGTCGGCGTTGACGTGATCCGCGTCGTGATCGACCACCGGCGAGTCGCCAGCGCGTTGCCGACGGCCTCTTGAAACTCGGCGACGATCGGATCTTCGCCGGGCCGCGGACTTCCTCCGAAACGAGACAACCACGACGGAATGTCATTGCGACACGCGTCATGTGCGATGACGTCATGAGCAATCGGGCGGCTGATCAGCCGTAGGCCGTCACCGACCGATCTCGCCCCGATGACGTCTTGTACCACGACGGCCACCACGAGCGCGATCAGCACGGCCGCGGCCCGCCGCGGACGCGAGGCAGCACGCCACCGCCGCTTCACCTCACATCGAGCCGATCGATGGCGGTCGCCTCCCAGCGACCGAGATTGCCGGCGACGACCTCGAAGGTCACCGCCGCACCCTCGTCGATCGTGCGCGTGCCGTCGAGCATCGCGGTGCAGTGGAACCCGAACTCGCGGCCGTCATCCGCGCGGACCACGCCGATGCCGCGGGGATCATCGAATCTCGCCACGACTCCGTGGAGCACCCCGAAGATCGCCGAGCCCGCCATCGAAGGTCAGTGGACGATCTTCGAGAGGGGCAGTTCGAGGATGTCGGTCGCGCCCGCATCCTTCAACTCGGGGATCAATACGTTGATCTCGCTCTTCTGCGCGACGGTCTCGACCGCATACCCGCCGCCGCCGTACAGCTCGTTGACCGTCGGCATCTTCATCGCCGGCAGCTTCGCGATCACGGCGTCGAGCTGGTCGGCCGACACGTTCAGCTTCACGAGCACCTTGCCCCGGGCCTCGAGCACGCCCTGCAGGAGCGTCATCACCTGCTCCATCGCGTGGCGCTTCTCGGGGATCTCGAAGCACGACTTGTTGGCGACGAGTTCGGTGTAGCTGACGAGGATCGTGTCGATGATCTTGAGGCCGGCGGCGCGCAGAGCCGAGCCGGTCTCGGTGATGTCGACGACGCAGTCGACGATGTCGGGCACCTTCGCCTCGGTCGCGCCGTACGACAGGCGGATGTCGGCCCGAACGTTGCGCTCGGCGAAGTACCGCTTGGTCAACTCGGGGTACTCGGAGCTGACGCGCACCCCGTCGGGCAGGTCGGACACCGACTCGTACTTGCTGTCACCGGGCACGGCCACGACGATCCGCACGGGATTGGTGGTCGCCTTCGAATACGTCATCTGCCCAAGGGACACAACATCGGACGACGTCTCCTCGATCCAGTCGCGCCCGCAGATCCCCAAGTCGAAGACGCCGTCGGCCACGTAGACGGGGATCTCCTGCGGGCGCAGGATGCGCACCGACTCGATGCGAGGGTCGTCGATCGTGGCCCTGTACGTGACCGACGAGTTGCGGCGCACGGTCAGATCGGCGTCGCTGAAGAGTTGGAACGTCGCACTCTCCAGCGATCCCTTGGGCAAGACCAGCTTCAACATGGCGGCAACCGTAGCGCTGGGCACCATGGGTCCTGCCACCCGGTTGCGTACAGTCGACGAGTGGCCAGCCCGCACATCGTGACCGTGATCGACCCGGGCGATCCCCGCGTGGCCGACTTCCGGCAGCTCAACGACGCGGAACATCGTCGGCGCGTCGAGTCGTCGGGGCCGTTCCGTCGAGGACAGTTCGTGGCCGAGGGATGGCTGGTCCTCGAGCGACTCCTGCGCTCGCGGTACGAGCCACAGGCGATCCTCGTGGCCAGCGACCGGCTCGATCGACTGGCGGCGCTGGTCGGCGACCGATCGGTGCCCACCTTCGTCGCCGAGCAGTCGGTCGTCGACGAGATCGTGGGATTCCCCCTTCACCGCGGCGTGGTCGCCACGGCCGATCGCGGCCTCGCTCCGTTCGCCGACGCCGTGATCCGTCGATCGCGACGCTTGGTCATCCTCGAAGGCATCAACGACGCGGAGAACCTGGGCGCGATCCTGCGCAGCGCA
>JAYTFP010000219.1:0-2877 GCA_043734285.1 Acidimicrobiaceae bacterium | reverse complement strand
CGATCGGAGCGTGGTTGTGGTTCCTCGCCGAGTACCTGCTGCACCGGTTCGCGATGCACCTGATGCGGGGCAAGGGGATCATGAGTCGCGAGCACCTGTTGCACCACGTGAGCGCCGGCTGGGGCTTCGGTCCGATGATGTTGCTGAGCTGGATCGGGATGCTGCTCGCTGGCGCGGTGGTCTGGGCGCCGCTGACCTGGTGGCTCGTCGACGGCACAGCCGCGATCGCGATCGTCGCGGGCTGGGCGGTGGGCTACTTCTTCTACGAGTACCAGCACGCGGTCGCACACCTGCGGGCGCCGAGCGGCAGGTACTCGACGTGGTTGCGGCGCCACCACTTCCACCACCACTTCGGACACCCGATGGCGAACCACGGCGTGAGCCTGCCCTTGTGGGACATCGTCTTCGGCACGTTCGAGCGACCCGAACGGGTTCGCGTGCCGCGCCGCTTCGCGTTGGCGTGGCTGGTCGACGAGACCGGCGAGCTACGACCCGATTTCTGCGACGACTACGTGCTGGTCGGCAGCGCCGAGCGCCGCGACGAACTCGCCACCATCGACCGGACGCGGGCGTTCGCGTCGGAGGCACCACTCGACTGATCGTCCGGCTCGAACGGGTCGCCGAAGATCTCCCCGCAGATCACGGCGCCGACCTTCGCCCAGTCGAGCGGATCGTCGAGGTGGATGGTGAAGTCGCCGATCGCCGCGTCGTCGCGCACCGCGATGTGCAGCGCCTCGAGTTCGCGCATGGCCGACCCGCGGTCCTCACCGTGCCGCAACACGACCTCGAAGTCGGAACCCGACGCGACGTGTCGCTTGTAGAAATCGCCGACGGTCATGCCGGGACACCTCCGCGCGCCGGATGCTCCGAGCGCTCGACCGGTCAGTACCCGGCGGACGACGAACCGAAACTCATCACCTGCTGATAGGTCGGCCGGTTGACCCAACGCATCGACTCGAGGTCGCCGAGGAACGGGATGAAGCGGATGCGTTCGAGCGCGGTCCACTTCGGGAATCCACCCGCCGCCATCACCGCGTCACCGAGTGCGGCCCACAACTTCGAGGCGCACGCCGTCGCATCTCCGCCCCCGCAGAACACCGGCGTCGACGCGGCGGCGCCGAGTGCGACCACGGGACCCGAATCGACCCGTGCCAGATCGCGGGCGAGCAACGAGTACCAGCCGTGCCCCCAGGCGCTGCCCGTGAGCGACGGCAACATGTCGGTCACCCGGGGTCGGCGCACACCGTCGTCGTAGAAGTAGTCGCCGAGGGTCGGCTGGAAGACCTCCGCGAGCACGGCGGGGAACAGCGCGTCCATCACCGGCACCATCGCGTCGTCGTAGAAGCCGTCGTCGTCGCGGTCGCGGCGGTGCGCGCCCGTCGCCGCCCAGGCCGCCAGCTTGGTGCGCACGCCGTCGAGCAGCGCGCTCGGAGCCGGGACGCGCGCCATGACCTTCAACATCTCGGGCACGAGCATCTCGCCGCGTAGGTCGACCGTGCCCGCGTCCTGCACCGCGCTCACCACGTCGGCCGGCGTCGCGTCGTGCAACCCGATGGCGCGCTCACGGATGAGATCGACGCGCTCGGTCGACCCGACACCCCAGTCGTTGTCCGCCGTGCTCCAGCCCGGTGCGACCTTGTTGTTCCACGACACCAGATAGCCCGCGGGTGGGTCGATCACCTGAGGGTGCTGGGCGACATCGAGCACACCGCGCCACTCCCACTCCCCCGTCCCCCAACTCGGCAGGTCGAACGAGGTGCCCCTCGCCCTCACGGGGAAGTACCCGCTGTGGAAATAGGCGATGTCGGACGCGTTCACGTAGACCCAGTTGAAGCTCATGGGGATGACACCCATCACCGGCGCGAAGTCGCTGGCTTTCGTCACCTCGCCCTGATTCAGCGACCAGAACGCTCGGGTCGCGTTCGCTGTCTGCAAGCGCGAACCGCGCTCGCGGCTGACGGCCACCGGCGCGCCGTCGACGGTCGCCCGCGAAACGACCGGACCGTGGATCGTGCGCCAGGCGGTCATGTAGCCGGGATCGGGCCGCGTCATCGGCCGGCACTCGCCGTCGAACAGGTAGTGCGTCGAGTTGATGGTCGGCACGCCGCCGCCCGGCTCGCACAGTCGCTCGACGCGCTCGTCGGTGAGGTCGGAGTCGCCTGCGGTCGCGGTCCAGGCGTACTGCCGTGAGCGACCGATGACGACCCACGGTCCGAGCCCGGGGAAGGTGATGCCGCTCGAGTCGTAGCCGCCGCCGTGCAGTCCCATCTCGAACAACAGCTCGGGCGCGAAGTACGACGACTGCGGACCGCCGACGAGGATCGGATGGCCCGACGCGCTGCGGCTTGCGCCGATCGCCAACACGTTCGACGCGGTCGGCTTGTCGGCGTGGGGCGGTACGGCCGCACCCGAGTCGGGCAGCGCGACCGATCGCGGATCGACGGTGTTGTCGGGCGACGCCGCGCCGCTCGTCGCGTCGGCGTAGAGCGGATACGGGAATCGCTGCGCGACCTGCGTCGTCGCGGCCGGATTGTCGGCCATCCGCAACGACGAGTACAGCGCCGCGCCCTGCTCGGCCCCCGCGTGATCGCTCAGCGCCCGCAACGCGGTGGCGTTGCCGACCTCGTCACCGCCACCGGACCCGAAGATGTCGTCGACGATGATCCCGACGGCGACCACGTCGGCCCGGGACCACTTGCGCCAGTTCAGCCCGAGATCGGTGAGCGACTTCGGCCACGGGTTGTGGTCGATCCAGGAGTTGATGCCGGCCACGAACGAGTCGAGCGCAGAGGAGATCGCCGGTCCCTTGCTGCCGGCAGCGGCGATCGACTCGTCGAGGTTCTTCTCGAGCTCGGCGTCGGTGTAGTTGATCTGGGG
>JAYTFP010000218.1:0-10369 GCA_043734285.1 Acidimicrobiaceae bacterium | reverse complement strand
CCTGGTCATCTTCGACGAGGTGCACGAGCGCAACCTGCAGTCCGACCTGGCACTGGCTCTCACGCTCGACGTCCGCCGGGTGCTGCGGCCTGAGCTCGCCGTCCTCACCATGTCGGCCACGCTCGATGTCGATCGGGTCGCAGCGCTGCTCGCCGACGAGGCCGGCAACCGGGCACCGATCGTCTCGGGCACCGGTCGTTCACATCCGGTCGACGTGAGGTGGACGCCTCACGGTCCGCGTCAACGCGTCGCCGAGGCGACCGCGGCCGCCGTGCGAACCGCACTTCGCGACGACCCTGGCGACGTGCTCGTGTTCCTGGCCGGTGCGGCTGACATCCGCCGCGTCGCGAGCCTGCTCGAGGGCGGCTCGATCCCGTCCGACGTCGACGTGCGGCCGTTGTTCGGTGGACTCTCGGCCGACGAGCAGGACGTGGCGCTCGCCGCGTCCGCGCAGAGCCGGCGGCGGGTCGTGCTGTCGACCGACATCGCCGAGACCAGCCTGACCGTCGAGGGAGTGAGGGTCGTCATCGACGCGGGCGAGGTGCGGCGACCCGAGTTCGACCACCGCAGCGGTCTGACCCGCCTCCGCACCGGCGCCACGTCGCAGGCGTCGGCCGACCAGCGGTCGGGGCGCGCCGGACGAACCGAGCCCGGTGTCGCGTATCGGCTCTGGTCTGCGGCCGAGCACGGGCAGCGGAAGCTGTTCGCCGAACCCGAGATCCGCACCGCCGATGTCGTCGGTCTCGCGCTCGAGCTCGCGATGTGGGGCGCCACCGCCGACGAGCTCGCCTTCCTCGATCCGCCACCGGCAGCCCGCCTCGACGACGCCCTCGAGTTGCTGAGGCGGCTGGGCGCGATCGACGGGGCCGGTCGACCAACCGATGCGGGACGGGCGATGGCCGAGCTGCCGCTGCACCCGCGCCTGTCGCACATGGTCACCCACGCGCGATCTCTCGGAAACGGATGGCTGGCGTGCCTCCTCGCCGCGCTGCTCGAGGATCGCGACGTGTTGCGGGGTCACCCCTCGGAGTTACCGATCGACGTCGAGGAACGAGTGCGACTCGTCGCCGATCAGCGGCACCGTCACGTGTCGGCGGACCGGGGCGCGGTCGCCACGGCGCGCCGACGCGCGGCCGAACTCGCCCGGCGCGCCGATGTCACCCGCACCGAACTCGACCTCGATGCCTGCGGATCGGTGCTGGCCCTCGCCTACCCCGACCGGATCGCACAGGCCCAGGACGGCGGAAGGTTTCGCCTGCGGAGCGGCCAGACCGTGTCGACGCCGGCCGGTGATCCGCTTGCAACGGTGGACTTCCTCGTTGTTGCCGACGTCGGCCCCGGCTACGGCGCGGATGTCGGCGTCGATCAGGTGCGTCTCGCCGCCGCGCTCACCCGGGACGAGCTCGAGGCCGCGGTCGGCGCTGACATCGCGACGTCGACGCGACTGACGTGGAACGCCGAGCGCGACGAGCTCCAGGCGCTCCGCGAGCGACGTCTCGGCGCGATCGTCCTCGCGTCGACCACCGGACGGGCCACACCGGGCGACGACGCGACCCGGGCACTCGTCGACCGAGTGCGCGAGCGAGGGCTCGTCGCGCTGACATGGCCGACTGCCGCCCGCGCACTGCAGGACCGGATCGGATTCGCCCGTCGGGCCATGGGCGAACCGTGGCCCGAGGTCGCCGACGAGGCGCTGCTCGATCACATCGACGAATGGCTCACGCCGTTGTTGATCGGCGGCACTCGACGATCCGACATCGAACACGTCGATGTCACGACCCTCCTGCGTGCCCGCCTGGGCCATCGCCTGGTGCCCGAACTCGATCGCGTCGTGCCGGCGACCGTGACGCTTCCATCGGGGCGCGCCATTCGCGTCGACTACGACACCGACCCTCCGTCGATCGCGGTGAGGGCGCAGGAGATGTTCGGACCATCGCCGCACCCGACGATCTGCGAGGGCCGCCTCCCGCTCGCCGTCCATCTCCTGTCACCGGCAGGCCGAGTGGTCCAGGTGACGTCGGACCTACCCGGATTCTGGCGCGGCTCGTGGACCGAGGTGCGCAAGGAGCTGGCGGGGCGCTATCCGAAGCACGCCTGGCCGGCCCAGCCGTGGCTTAGCGAGTCTGAAGGGTCGCGACACCGTCGCCGGTGAGTTGGTCGTAGGCCGCACTGCGACCCGTCATCGCCGACAGCAGCAACTTCGCCGTGCCCTCGACCAGCGGGCCGGACCCGGTCGACCAGTCAGCGTCGGTGGCCTTCAACTGCAGCCCGGCAATCCGCTTCTTGCAGCCCAGCACGGGTTGCACGTCCTTCATGTGCTCGAGGCCCATCACGTAGTGGTCGATGGGCAGGTCGAACGGCTTGCCCACGGCGAGGGACACATCGGTGGCGTGGGTCAGCACTTCAGCCAGCACGCCGATCGGCTTCAGCCCCGGGGGCGCGCTCTGCACGCCTGCCGTCGCCCGCGTCTGCGACACGATCTCGTCGGTCGACATGCTCGCGGTCATCTTGGCCACGAGCTTCGCCGACATCTTGTCGAGGTTGAACCCCGAGCCGAGGAACGCCCCGAAGATCTGCCCTTTCGACATCGTCGGCGGCACGAGCAGGTGGGTCGTCACCCCTTTGACCGTCCAATCGGTGCAGAGCGAGGTCGTGTCCCAGTCGTCGGGCGCCAGTGTCTCGAGGTAGTCGGCGAACGCCACTCGGTCGGTACTGATGTGCTCCCAGGGATCCATGCGTGCAACCTAGCCAGTGAAGGCGGCGAGGACATCCGATCCGAGCAGCGACACGGCGGCGCAGTCGACGAAGAGTCGAGCGTCGTCGTGGGTGCGCAGGTACGACGCCGGTGCGTCGGGGCTGATCTCGCCGCCGAAGCAGGCCGACATGGCACGCGCCTTCCGCTCGTCGGTCACCACGCCGACGATGCGCTCGGCGCGCAGGATCTGGCGCATCGACATCGAGATCGCGTGCGTCGGTACGTCGGCCACGCCTGCGAACCAACCCTCCCCCACCTGCTGGGCGCGGCAGGCATCGTCGAGCTCGACGATGAGATACGCGTCGTCAGTGGTCACATCGGCGGGCGGATCGTTGAACGCAAGGTGACCGTTCTCGCCGATCCCGAGGAACAGCACGTCGGGCGCGCGACCGGCGAGCAGCCCGCCGAGACGGCGACATTCCTCGACCGGGTCGGCGGTGCCGTCGATCAGGTGGTGCCGCGTGATCCCGGTCGGTTCGACCAGGCGCTGACGCATGAAGCGGGCGAACGACGCGGGATGGTCGTCACCCACCCCGACGTACTCGTCGAGGTGGAACATCTCGATCATGGGCCAGTCGACACCCGATCGGGCCACGAGGTCGGCGAGGAACGCGAGTTGCGAGTTGCCGGTCGCCGCGACGAGACGCGCCTCTCCGTTCGACGCGATCGCGTCGCGGAGCAGGCCCGCCGCGTACCCACTCGCCGCAATCGCGGCCTCGTCGGCGGTCTCGTGCACCTCGATGCGGAGCATCCCGCATTCTGACGCCTCTAGGTTGTTCCTCGATGACCAGGGGGGATACCGGGGACATCGCCGCGCTGACGTTCGACTTCACCGTGCCCGACGAATTGCTTCGGGCCGCGGTGGCGAAGAGTCGCGACCGCGACGCGGTCGCCGACCTCGAACTCGTTCCCGGCACGGGCACGGGCAAGCCACCGCCACTCATCGCGATCCTGCGCGAACACGGATTCGGTCCGCTGGTTCTGCTGACCATCGCGGCGGTGATCCCCGGCACGTTCTCGAACGGGATCAACACGCTCGGTCCCGACATCCAACGCGCGTTCCACCTGAGCGACACCGGCCTGGGCGCGGTGGCGTTCGTGGGCGGGGTGTCGCAGATCGCCTGGGGTCTGCCGGTCGCCGTCTGGGCCGATCGAGGGAGCCGCAAGATCGTCGCGGCGGTCACGCTCCTCGCGTTCTCGTGCATCGTGCCGCTGATGCTGCTGGCGAGGAGCGTGTGGCCGTTCGTCTTCCTCTTCATCGCCGCGTCGGTCGGTCTCGGAACCTCTGACACCGTGCACAACGCCTACCTCTCCGACGCCTACCCGACGCAGGCGCGGGCACGCGTCTTCGCCTGGCACAACCTCGCAGATCCGCTGTCGCAGACGATCGGCATCCTCCTCGTCGGATGGGTCGCGACCGTCACGCACAACTGGCGATGGGGACTCGCCATCGCCACGGCCGGGATCCCGATCGCGCTCGCGCTGTTCACGATCCGCGAGCCCGCGAAGGGCGCGAACGAATCGCACTCGATCCTGAAGGCCGCGGGCATGGACACACACTCACAACAGGCACAGGCACCGAGGGTGCTGCTGGGCGCCGCGGTCACGCGACTGATGCGGATCCGGTCGATCTACTTCGAGCTCGTCGCCGTGGCGATCCTGGGGTTCGCCGGTACCGGCATCCCACTGTTCGGGTCGATCTACTTCACGCGGGTGTGGCACCAGGACACCGGCCAACGCAGCGTGATCTTCTCGATCATCGGTCTCGCCGCGTTCTTGGGACTGCCGGTCGCGTTCTTCGTCGGCGACCGATTGTTTCGCCGCAACCCGGAGGCGCCCTTGATGCTCGCGGGCGCGTCGATCACGGCATACGGCGGACTGTTCGCCGCGTCGCTGTACATGCCGAGGTTGTGGCTCGTCGTACTGCTGCAGTTCCTCGCGAACGCAGCGATCGCGCCGCTGTCGATCGCCATCTTCCAGACGCTCGCGGCGACCGCGCCGCCCGAGATGCGGGCGATCTGCTTCGGGATGTTCGGCGTCTTCGCGCTGGTCTTCGGCGGGTTCGCCGGTGGGATCCTGCTCGGAGCGGTGAGCTCGGTCGCGGGAGTGCGCACCGCGCTCACCCTCATCGGACCGGTGTGCGCGATCGGCGGCGCGCTCCTCGTCGCGGGCTCGCGCCACGTGCGACGCGACATCACGCTCGTCATCGAGGACGTGCTGGAGCGTTACGCCGAGGGCAAGCGACGCGCCTCGGGCGCACCGATTCCTGCACTGCAGATCCACAACCTCGACGTCTTCTACGGCACCAACCAGGTGCTGTTCGACATCGACCTCGAGGTCGCCGAGGGTGGGATCGTGGCGCTGCTCGGCACCAACGGCGCCGGCAAGTCGACCCTCCTGCGCACCGTGGCCGGGCTCGAACACCCACACCGCGGGGTGGTGCGCCTGTTCGGCACGAACTGCACCTTCCTCGAGCCCGAGCAGATCCTCGACCAGGGCGTGGCGCTGCTGGTCGGCGGGCACATGACGCTGCCCGGACTGACGGCCCGCGAGAACCTGCGCATCGGGGCGTTCCCCATGCGGCGTGACTCGCCGCGATCGCGCGCCGCGCTCGACGACGCGATCGGTCTGTTCCCCGAGCTCGGCCATCGGCTCGACCAGCCCGCCGGCACGTTGTCGGGTGGCGAACAGCAGCTGCTCGCCCTGGCTCGCGTGATGATGACGCGGCCGCGCCTGTTGTTGATCGACGAGCTCGCGCTCGGACTCGCGCCGATGACCCTCGACCGGCTGATGGACATCGTGCGGAGGGTCAACGCGCAGGGTGCGACCGTGGTCCTGGTCGAGCAGAGCGTGAACCGGGCGATGCACCTCGCGCAGCGCGCCTTCTTCCTCGAGCGCGGCGAGGTTCGATTCGCAGGGCTGACGTCGGAGCTCGCCGAGCGTGACGACTTGCTGCGCCCCGCGTTCCTCGCCCGAGCCGGCGCTGGGATCGAGGGTCCGGCTTCGTGATCGCCACCGCCATGTTGGCGCTGTCGATCCCCGGCTACGCCCTGTTGCAGGGCGCGATCACGGGCCTCGGGTACGGCCTGCTCGCGATGGGACTGGTCCTCGTCTATCGGACCAACCGCATCGTGAACTTCGCCCAGGGACAGATCGGCGTCGTCGGCGCGGTGTTCATGGTCAAGGTCCACGACGACTTCGGCATCACCTACGCGGCCGCGCTCGTCGCGGGCCTCGTTCTCGCGGCGGCCGCGGGCGCGGCGTCGGAGCTGATCCTGCGCCGCCTGACCCGTCGGCCCCGCCTGCTGGTCATGGTCGCGACGATCGGGCTGTCGCAGGTGCTCTACCTCTTCACCGTGCTGCCGTTCGTGCGGCCCAAGCAGTTGTCGAGGCCGTTTCCCGTGCCGTTCCACCTGAGCTTCACGGTCGACGGGTTCCGGTTCAGCTCAGGTCAGACGCTCACACTCGTCGTCGCCCCGGTCGTTGCCGCCGTCGTGGCTGCGTTCATCCGGTTCTCGCCCTGGGGCCTCGCGATGCGTGCGACCGCCGAGAACGCCGAGTCGGCGCGCCTGTCGGGGGTCTGGGTGCGGCGCGTGTCGACCATCACCTGGGTGATCGCCGCGTTGCTGTCGGCGTGCACCGCGATCCTCGCGGCGCCAGGGCAGACGAGCACGCTGACGAATGTGCTCAGTCCCGATCTGCTGCTCGTCGCGCTGACCGCGGCGCTGGTCGGCTGGATGGCCGACCTACCGACGGTGTTCGGCGCAGGGATCGCACTGGGGGTGATCGAGCAGATCCTGGTCGTGAACCTGAAGAGCCCGGCCGGCGTGCAACTCGTGCTGTTCGCGTTGATGCTGATCATCCTCCTCGCGCGGGTCAGCACGCTGCGCACGTCGATCCGCGGCGACGAGCGGTCGTCGTGGGAACTCGGCCTGGTCACGCGGGTGAGGGTCACCGATCCACATCGGCGCCGGGTGCGACACGTCGGGTTGGCGGTCGCGTTCATCGGGGCCGTGCTGTTGCCGCTGGTCATCGACATCGGCCACACCTACCTGATGTCGCAAGTGTGTGTGTTCGCCGTCATCGCGCTCTCGCTGACGGTGCTGACCGGGTGGGCGGGCCAGGTCTCGCTCGGGCAGTTCGGTCTGGTCGGTGTCGGCGCGGTGATGGCGACCCACCTGGGGCGAGGTGTACCGCTCGTGCTGCTCCTGCCGCTCGCCGGCGTCGTCACCGCGATCGTTGCGGTCATCGTCGGGCTCCCCGCACTGCGGGTGCGCGGCCTGTACCTCGCGGTCACCACCCTCGGGTTCGCGCTGTTCATGCAGACGACGGTGCTGGCGACCTCGTGCTGGACCGTGCCGCTCATCGAGCGCCGCGTCTGCACCGGGCTCCCCGACCCGCAGTCGACCCTGCTCGCCGCGCCGTCGTTCCTGGGGATCTCGTTGCGCGATCAGCGGGCCTTCGCCTGGTTCAGCCTCGGGGTGCTGGTCGTCACGCTCGCGATGGTCACGGTGTGGCGCGACCGCGGTATCGCTCGACGGCTGGTCTCGGTGCGTGACAACGAAGTCGGCGCGGGCACCGCAGGGATGCCCGTCGTCGGGAGCAAGATCCTCGCGTTCGCGCTGTCAGGATTCATCGCCGGGTATGCCGGCGTCTGTCTCGCATTCGCCGATCAGCGCATCGGCGTGACGCGATTCTCGCCCGCGACCTCGATCCTCGTCGTCTCGATGGTCGTCATCGGTGGGCTCGGCTCGATTCCGGGTGCGGTGCTCGGCTCGATCTACCTGATCGGCCTGCCGGCGATCTTCGGCACGACGCCGGCGATCCAGTTCCTGACCAGCGGCGTCGGGCTGCTCGCGTTCCTGCTGTATCTCCCCGGCGGGCTCGCCGCGCTGACGAGCCGTCTCGGCGACGCGGTCTCGAGCGCGTGGGACCGATGGAGCGCGCCCGTTGCTGAACCCGAGGGGACGACGTGACGGGCCCCATCGCACTCGCGATCGACGACCTCGTCGTCTCGTTCGGCGGCGTGCGTGCCATCGACGGCGTGTCGATCGACGTCGAGGCCGGGTCGATCACCGGTCTGATCGGACCGAACGGCTCGGGCAAGACCACGCTGCTCGACGCGGTCAGTCGGCTCGTGTCGATGACAGCGGGATCGATCCGCCTCGACGGGGTCGACATCGCCGAGTACGCCCCGGAAGAACTCACCGGATCGGGCGTGGTGCGCTCCTTCCAGGATTGTCGCCTCTATCCGACCCTGACCGTCGAGGACACGCTGCTGCTGACTGAGGACGCTCGCCAGCCCGTGGGTGTCGCGGCATCGACCTTGCGTCTTCCGCCGGCCCGTCGCGCCGAACGGTCGAAGCTCGCCGCTGTCGATCGCGCGATCGCCGCGTTCGGCCTCGACCGGTTTCGTTCGCACCGCATCGCCGAGTTGTCGACGGGGACTCGCCGCGTCGTCGACCTCGCGACGATCGTGCTCGCGCAGCCTCGGCTGCTGCTCCTCGACGAGCCCACCGCCGGCATCGCGCAGCGCGACGCCGAGGCGTTCATTCCCCTCCTGCAGCGGCTGCACGAGGTCACCGGATCGACGATCCTGCTGGTCGAGCACGACGTGCCGATGACGTTCGAACTCTGCTCGACCGTGGTGGTCATGGCGACCGGTCGCGTCATCGCGTCGGGGTCACCCGACGAGGTCGGCCGCAACCCGGCCGCGATCGCCGCGTACCTCGGCGCCAGTGACGCGGCACTGCGCGTGACGGGCTCCACATGAGGGGGCGCGGATGACGGGGCGAACGTGGCGGCGGTTCCGTCGACGAACGCACGCCGCACAGACGCGGGTGTTGGGCGCGGTCGCGATCGTCGTGGCACTGCTCACCTGGGTCGCGGTGTCGTCGAAGCCGCTCACCTCGGCATCACCGCCGAACACCGTCGTTCGGGCGCGCTCGTCAGTCGTCGATCTCGCCGATACGCGCGCCCCGGGCGTGATGCCGACCACCGTGCGCGTCGTGTTCCCCGTCGTCAGCCTCACGTCGCTCGCCGGATCACAGGGATTCGCGAAGGACATCGAGTACGGCTGGCAGGAGAAGGCGATCCACACGTTCGTCGACGACATCAACCGACGCGGCGTCGCCGGGCGCCACATCGACGCCGAGATCGCGCGCTTCGATCCCACCGATCGCGCCGGCATGCGGGCGTTGTGCAAGCGCTGGACCGAGGGCGACGGTGCGGCGTTCGCGGTGGTCGACGGCCTGGGTGCGTGGACGGGCGACAACCAGCTCTGCGTCGCGCAGGAGGGCCACACGCCGATGATCGGACAGTGGACGACGATCAGCGACTGGACCAACCTCGCCGCGCCCTACCTGTGGTGGACCGGCGCCGACCAGACCGCGCTGCTCGACACGGTCATCAGCTGGGGCAGGTCGTCGGGAGCGCTCGCACCTGATCATCGCGTCGGCATCCTCGTCGGCGATCGGGCCACCGATCAGACCGCGCTGCACACCGTGGTGCTCCCCGCGCTGGCTCGCATCGGCATCACCGATCCGGTCGTCTCGGTCATCCCCGCAGGCGCCGATGATGCCGTCGCGAGCGTCGCGACCAAAGCACCGCTCGCCGTGCAGCAGTTCCGCGAGGCGAAGGTCACGACGGTGATCCCGCTCGTTCCCTTCAACGCGTTCTTCCCCTACCTCCAAGCCGAGACGCAGCAGCGGTTCTTCCCACGGCTGCTGCTGTCGGACTACGAGTCGACGATCCAGATCGGCCTCGGCCTCGTGCCGATCCCGTACGAGAAGGCGTTGAACGGTCAGCAGGGCATCACCACGCTGACGCTCGGCGCGTCCGACGACACGCGGCCGGCGAGCGACGGTGGTTACAACCCCGGTGTGCGCGGTTGTTACGCGACGTGGACCGCCACGAACGCGCCGCCGCCGCTCCCCCAGGGTCCGTATCTCGAGGCGCAGGGTCCGGTCGTCGCGTGGTGCCAGGCGATCCGCTTGTTCGCCCGGGCGGCCTCCAACGCCGGGCATGACCTGAATCACCGCACGTTCGTGCAGGCGATGTCGCGCGTGCACGACATTGACGGCACGATGAGCCCGACATTGACCTACGGGCCCGACCGGTTCTCCGGTCCCACCGACTACCGGGTCGTGAGAATCCACGACAATGTGCCGCCCAGCGGGCGGTGTGCGCTCACCTGGCAGAAGATCGCGCAGGGCACGTGCTGGGTCGTCGAGCAGGACTGGAAGCCGTTGGTGACATCGTGAGGCTGCGTCGATGAAGATCGCACCATGAAGCAGCGGAACTTCTCGCCGTGGTCGTCGTGGATGACGAAGCTCGCGACCGTCGAACGCGACGATCCGCTGCCGTCGGGTCACCTCGACGAATTCGATGCGTGGCATGTCCGTTGCACCGCCCGCCTCGACGAGATGCTCGGGCCGATGCCCGATGCGGTGCCCCTCGACTTCGAGACGACCGAGTCGGTCGCGCTCGACGGATATCACCGCGACCGCGTCGTGTTCGACAGCGAGGCGACCATGTCGGTGCCCGCCTACCTCCTCGTGCCCGACGAGCGACGAGACGCCGGCCCGGCGGTACTGGCGATCCACGGCCACGGCC
>JAYTFP010000217.1:0-23954 GCA_043734285.1 Acidimicrobiaceae bacterium | reverse complement strand
TCGGCGACGGTGACGCTCAGGTGGCCACCGCCGTCGTCGCCGACCGACACGTCGACCGTGCCGATTCCGTGCCGCTCCGCGTTCGAGACGAGCACGTCGAGCACCTGATCGAGCACCTGATGGCTCACGCGGGCTGTCGGCGTACCGGTGTGCGAGGTTCGGAGCTCTCTGCCCGCTGCCGCGAGCCGACCGCTCCAACGGTTCCGGAGATCGCGGAGGACCTCGCCCGCGTCGACCGCGGCCCGCTCGCGGGGACGATCTCGCGCGATCGAGAGCAGCGTCTCGATGGTCGTCTCGAGGCGGTCGACGTCGACGAGCAGCTCGGTGAGCAGCAGGTGCTGGTCGACCCGCGGATCGAGGAGTTCGGTCTCGACCGCGAGCCGGATGCTCGCGACCGGCGTGCGCAGCTGGTGCGAGGCGTTGGCCGAGAAGGCCCGTTCACGCGACAGCGCCGCGTCGAGTCGCACCGCCGTCTCGGCAAGGGCTTCGGACATCTCGTCGAATTCGGCGATGCCGCTGCGCCGCGCACTGATGGAGAAGTCGCCGTTGCCGAGTCGGACCGCGTCGTTTCTGATGTGTCGGATCGGACGATTGAGGCGTCCCGACATCCAGATCCCGACGACAACCGCGGTCAGGAGGGCCGCGCCGTCGATGAGCGCCAGCACCGACAGGTCGCGACGGACGGCGCGGGTCACCTCGGCGCTGGGTTCGGACACTCGGATCGTGCCGATCCGCTGCTCTTCGCTCACGACGGGCAGCACGAGGACGCGGCGTGCGCCCACTGTCGCGGTCATCGTGTTCACACCCGGACGTCGGGTGATCGAGTCGGCCGAGTCGGGGCCCGCACCGGCGACCCGTCGTCCGTTGCGGTCGTACACGGCGATGTGGAGTGCCTCGTCGCTCTCGCGCAGATCGATGCCGGCACCATGGTCGATCTGACTCGGGTCGATCGAGGCCTCGGTGCGCTTGGCGGCCCGCTCGAGCTCGCGGTCTGCTGCATCGTTCTCGCGGTTGGAGATGACGACGCCGAACGGCACCGAGAGGATCAGGACGGTGAGGAGGACGACGCCGATGATCGCCGCGAGGATGCGCCGGCGCACCCCTCAGGCGTCCGATCGTTCCCAGCGGTAGCCGACGCCGCGCAGCGCGGTGATGCGGCTCGGCTCGCCGGGCTCTTCTCCGAGGCGCCGCCGCAACGCGGAGACGTGGACGTCGAGTGTCTTGGTCGAGCCGAACCAGTGCTCGTCCCACACGCTCGACATCAGGTCTTCACGGGTCACGACCTTGCCGCGGTGACGCATCAGCTCGACGAGCAGGTCGTACTCCTTGGCACGCAGCGTCAGCTCGGTGCCGCCGAGTGTCACTCGTCGCGATTCTTGGTCCACGACGAGATCACCGTCGATCATCTGCGCCGACGCGCCCCGGAGGTGGGCCCTGACCCGGGCGAGCAGTTCGGCGAGACGAAACGGCTTCGTGACGTAATCGACTGCTCCGGCGTCGAGGCCGATCACGACATCCATCTCGTCGGCGCGTGCCGTCAGCATCACGATCGGCAGGTCGTGCCAACGCGAGCGCAGGGTGCGTGCCAGTTCGACTCCGTCGCCGTCGGGGAGACCGAGGTCGAGGAGCGCGAGGTCAGGACGGAGGCCGACGGCGTCGGCATCGGCCACCGTGGTCACCCATCGCACGGCGTATCCCGACGACGTCAGGGCCCGCTCGAGGTTGGCGCCGATCGCGAGATCGTCCTCGACGACGAGCAGGTTCGGAGGGTGGGCCATCGCAGCACAATACGTCTGGTCTCCGTCCGGCAGGTCCTCGAGGGTGGGGGCCACCCTTTTAGCCGTCACCTAACCACTGTCATGTCGCTCGCGGTGCAGCTGATCCGTAAACTCGCAGTTCGCGTCGAATTCCCGGCGCGCGGAGCGAAGAGAGCAAGCGTGGCGTCGGTCATATCGAAGGCGGTCAGGATCTACAAGAGGCGTGGCGTGGCGGGCATCGCAGCCGCAGCACGCACGAAGCTCGGACGCGAGAAGGACTTCCAGGAGAAGGCCGGCATCGACGAGCGGCTCGCCCAACTCGACCGCGCAGTGCCCGCCGACACGAGCTCGCTCGTCGACATCGGGTGCAACCTCGGCATGATCACCGCGCACTTCGCCGAGCGCGGCGCGTTCAGCATCGGGATCGACATCGGCCAACGGCTCATCGAACGGGCGAATGCCCGGCACGCAGCCGTCGCCAACTGCGGATTCATGACGATGAACCTGACGCCCGACAACATCGCCACGTTGCCGGTGTTCGACACCATGCTCTTGCTCAGCGTCCACCACAACTGGGTGCAGCTCTACGGACCCGACGACGCCGGTGAGATGCTCCGGGCGCTGTCAGCGAAGGCCGGCAAGACGCTCATCTTCGAGGGCCCGTCGCGGCGCGGTCGCTACGCCAACCACCCGCCGGAGTTCGTCGACAACGACGAGGCGTCGGTCACCGCGTACCACGAGGGGTACCTGCAGAAGTACCTCGGCAGCGAGTTCAGCCGGATCGAGCCGCTCGGCAAGACGACGTGCTGGGGCGAGGGCGACCGCGAGCCGTACCGCTGGTCCTGGGCGCGGTACCGCTGAGCGAAGCTCCATTCGCCGGGATGACGGCGACGAACGAGCGGATACGGCTGGAGATCGAGGGCGCGGTCGCGTCGATCACCAATGACAATCCCGACAAGCACAACGCGTTCGACGACGACATGGACGCGCGCCTGTTCGAGATCCTGGCCGAGTTGAAGGGCCGCCCCGAGGTGCGGGCGATCATCTGGCGCGGTGAGGGCAAGTCGTGGTCGTCGGGCCGCGACGTGGGATCGATCGGCAATCTGAAGGTCGAGCTGTCGCACCACGAACTGATGCGACGCGGTCACCGCGGCATCCAGCAACTGTGGGAGCTCGATGCGCCGGTGCTCGTCGCCTGCAAGGGGTGGGTGATGGGCGGCTCGTTCCAACGGGCGCTGCTCTGCGACATCCGGGTGGCGGCGGAGGGCACGCGCTTTCGCCTGCCCGAGGTCGGCCACGGGGTCATCCCCGACACGGGCGGTGTCGCCGTGCTGCACCAGATGTGCGGACCAGGCGTGGTGAGCGACATGGTCCTGACCGGTCGGATCGTCAGCGCGGACGAGGCCCTCGCGCTCGGCATCGTCAGCCGCGTCGTGCCGCTCGACGAACTCGACGCGACGGTCGCCGAGATGGCTGTCCAGATCGCCGCGGCGCCGGCGGTCACCGTGAAGCTCGCCCGCGAGGTCATCCGTCATCTGTCGCAACCGGCGGTGCGCGCGTCGATGGCCGACGAGATGATCTACCAGACGTTCTTGAACCGCTCCGACGATTTCGCCGAGATGCGCGCGGCGCGCGCCGACCAGCGCGAGCCTCGCTACACCGGATCATGAGCGAGACGATCGGGCTGCCCGCACCCCCTCCGGTCGGCGAGACGGCGCTGCGCCCCGGCACGTTCGACGGCGTCGCGGTGTTCGTCACGGGCGGCGGCACGGGCCTGGGCAAGGCGATCGCATCGGAGTTCGTGCGCCTGGGCGCAGCGGTCGTCGTCGCGAGCCGCAAGGACGAGCACCTCGCAGCGGCGAGGGAGGGCTTGTCGGGCCTCGGCGGCGAAGTGCTGGCCGTGCGCTGCGACATCCGCGAGCCCGACGACATCGCCCGCGCCATGGACGAGGCGACCGCGGCCTTCGGACTGCCGGGCGTGCTGGTCAACAACGCGGCCGCGAACTTCCCGGTGACGGCCGAGGACATGTCACCGAACGCCTGGCGCACCGTGGTCGACATCACGCTCAATGGCACCTTCTTCTGTGCCCGCGAATTCGGACGCAGGCATCTCGCCGCGGGCACGCCCGGCTCGATCATCAACGTCGGCGCGTCGTACGCCTGGACGGGCGGCCCGGGTTTCGCCCATTCAGCTGCCGCGAAGGCCGGTGTGAAGAACCTGACAGAGACGCTCGCCGTCGAGTGGGGGCCGTACGGCATCCAGGTGAACTCGATCGTGCCGGGACTGTTCCCCCACGAGGACATGACGGCCGACATCACGTCGAATCTCGACCGCACGCACGACAAAGACGTGTGCCAGCCGGCCCTGCGTGTCGGTCAACGCCAGGAGCTGGGCTGGGCCGCGACGTTTCTCGCGTCGCCCTACGGGCGGTTCATCTCGGGCCACACCTTGGTCGTCGACGGAGCGAACTGGCAGCGGCGCAGCCTCGTGAACCCGCCGGTGGTGGCGATACGCGACCAGATGGGCAAGGGTCCGTTCGACCCCGACGCAACGCGCGGACGGGCTGACTGACCGGCGGCGCTCTTTTCGGTGTCAGAGGCTCGGGGTAGGTTCCCTCCGTCGACGCGAACCACCGCGCCGCGATGATCGGAGTGACATGTCAGAACGCACCTCGTACGCACCCGGAACACCCTCGTGGGTCGATCTCGGCAGCCCCGACCAGGGCGAGGCCGCGGCCTTCTACGGAGCGTTGTTCGGCTGGTCCGCAGACCTCGACCCCCGCCCCGAGGCCGGCGGCTACGGCATGTTCACCCTGCGCGGCAAGCGGGTCGCGGGCACGGGTCCGCAGATGAACTTCGACATGCCGCCGTTCTGGTCGGTCTACGTCTCGGTCGCCGATGCCGACGACACGTTGGCCAAGTCGACCGCTGCCGGCGGCACCACCGTCATGGAGCCGATGGACGTCTTCGATGCGGGTCGCATGGCGATCATCCAGGATCCGCAGGGCACGTTCATCTCGATCTGGCAGCCGATGGAGCACAAGGGTGCCGAGCTCGTGAACGAGGTCGGCACGTTTGGATGGAACGAGCTGGCGACGACCGACCTCGAGGCGTCGAAGGCGTTCTACGCCGCCGCGTTCGGGTGGGGCCTCGGCGAGGGGAGCAGCGACACCGGTGCCATGTTCACCGTCGAGGGCAACATGGTCTGCGGCGGGCACGTCGCAGCCGACGGTGAGTTCCCGGCCTGGTCAGTGTGGTTCGCCGTCGACGACTGTGACGCCTCGGCCGCGAAGGCTGCCGAACTCGGGGGTGCGATCATCATGCCGCCGATGGACATGGACTTCGGTCGGGGTGCCGTCGTCGCCGATCCGCACGGCGCCGTGTTCGGCATGGCGCAGGTCAGCGCGGAGATGCTGGGGGACTAGCCGGTGCGAACCCGTTCGCGAGCGTCTCGAACGACTCGTCGACGAGGTCACGGAGTGAGCGGGCCGGGCCGACTGCGATCCAGCGGTCGATCGCGGCCCGCATCACACCCAGGGCACACGCGACCATCAGGCGCGCCTGCAGGTCGGCATCGGGCACGCCCACGATGCGCTCGGCGAGCACGGGGGTGAGCGCCTGCTCCCACGCGAGCTGCTTCTCGGACACGCGCTGGGCGAGGCAGGGCGTCTCGTGGACCACCCGTGCTCGGGTCGCGTTGCGGTCCTGGTCCTGCTCGTAGCCGTCGGCGAAATCGAGCACTGCGGCTCGCAGCGCATCGAACGCCGATTCATCGGCCGGCCGGGCACGAACGGCGGCGACGAACGCGTCGACTTTCGCCTGGTGATCGCCGAGTAGCACGTCTTCCTTGCTGGGGAAGTACCGGTAGAAGGTGCGGTGCGAGACATCGGCCGCGGCGACGATCTCGTCGACCGTGACGGCCTCGAAGCCGCGGTCCGCGAACATCCGGGTGGCGATCGCCTCGAGCTGCACGCGGGTGCGCTCCTTCTTGCGATCGCGAAGATTCGGGGGAGTGCTGGACGTGTCGATAGCGGTCATCGTAGCGGATGTCGACCGAATTTAGGCAGACATGTCATCTGACACGTATGCAAAGTGGCAGGTATGCCGTTATCATGTCGGCATGTCCTCATCGCTCGACACCGCCGCCCTCGATGGCACTGCACGGAACGGCACCGCGACCGCCGAACCGCCGATCGACCCGCACACGTACGAACGGCGCTGGTACACGCTCGGTGTGCTCTGCCTCTCGCTGTTGATTGTGTTCATCGGCAACTCGAGCCTCAACGTGGCCATTCCCACGCTCTCGCGCGTCTTGCACGCCACGACGTCACAGCTCCAGTGGGTCGTCGCCGTCTACTCGCTGGTGTTCGCCGGTCTGCTCTTCACGTCGGGCGCGCTCGGCGACCGGTTCGGCCGCAAAGGCGCATTGCAGGCGGGCCTGGTGCTGTTCCTCGTCGGCGCCGCACTGGCGACCGCGTCGAACGACATGTGGCAGCTGATCGCCTGCCGCGCGCTGATGGGCCTGGGCGGCGCGTTCATCATGCCGTCGACGCTCTCGATCCTCGTCAACGTCTTCCCGGCCGAGGAGCGGTCGAAGGCGATCGCGGTCTGGGCGGGCACGACTGGCGGCGCCGGTGCGATCGGCCCGGTGGCGAGCGGATGGTTGCTCGGCCACTTCTGGTACGGCGCGGTGTTCCTCATCAACATCCCGATCATCGTGATCGCGCTCGTGAGCGGTCACTTCCTGGTGCCGAAGTCGAGGGACCCCGAGCAGGCGCAGATCGACCCGGTCGGCGCAGGGCTGTCGATCGTCGGGATCGGTGCCCTCGTCTACGGGTTGATCCAGGCCCCCGACGACGGGTGGGCAAGCGCGTCCACGCTGCTCACATTCGCGTTCGCGATCGTCGTGCTGGCTCTGTTCGTCGCCTGGGAGATGCGGGTCGACGAGCCGATGCTCGACATGAGCTTCTTCCGCAACCGGTCGTTCAGCACTGCCACGAGCGGCATGATCCTGGTCTTCCTCGCGATGTTCGGCGTGATGTTCCTCGTGACGCAGTACTTCCAGCTCATCCTGGGCTACTCGCCGCTCTCGTCGGCCGTGCGGTTCCTGCCGATGGCACCGATCATGATCATCGTTGCGCCGCTCACGCCCAAGCTCACGGCGCGGTTCGGCGCCAACCGCACCGTGGCCGGCGGCATGACGCTCGTGGCACTCGGTCTGTTGATGTTCCGCGGCCTCGCCATCGGCACGTCGTACTTCTACGTGCTCGCCTGTGTGGTCTGCTTCGTCTCGGGCATGGCGCTCACCATGTCGCCGATGACCGCGGCGATCATGTCGGCGGTGCCCGCACGTCGCGCCGGCGCCGGCTCGGCGATGAACGACGCCACCCGCGAGCTGGGCGCAGCGCTCGGCGTCGCGGTGCTCGGCAGCGTCGCCGCATCGCACTACTCCGCACGGCTCAAGGGAGTGACGCAGAGCCTGCCCGCAGGTGTGCGCAGCACCGCCGAGTCATCGTTGGCAGGCGCGCTCCAGACGGCTGCCCATCTTCCCGCCGCGGCCGGTAGGGCGCTGACTCGCGGCGCCGACCTCGCGTTCCTCGACGGCCTGCATCTCGCCGTACTCGTCGGTGCGTTGCTGGCCGCCGGTTCGGCGATTCTCGTGTATCGCTACCTTCCGGCCGACGTGTCGATGGGCGCGGAGACAGCGGTGCTCACGTCGCCGGTCGATGTCGACGACGCGCTCGACCTGGCGGCCACAGCGATCAGATGACGCCGTCGGTCGCGAGCTCGTCGAGCTCGGCCGCACCGAGCCCGAGCCAGCCCCCGAGGACCTCACGCGTGTGTTCGCCGAGGAGGGGCGCGCCGGTCGGTACCGGAACCGGTTCGCCGACGAATCGGGGATAGGGCGCCTGCTGGCGGAGGTCGCCGGCGACCGGATCGGCGACCATCACGAGATCGCCGCGGGCCGCCATGTGGTCGTCCGCGCAGATGTCGGCCGCGGTGTAGGCGGTCGCGACCGGCACGTCGTGGGCGATCGTTGCGGCCTCGACGTCGTGTGCATCGAGCGACGAGGTCCACTCGGCGACGATGCCGTTGATCTCGTCGGAGCGGGCGGCGCGATCGGCGAGGCGTGCGAAGCGCGGGTCGGTGACGAGGTCGGGTCGATCCATCGCCGCGCAGAGTCGCGCGAAGTTCGCGTCGCTGCCCGCGACGATGCACACGTATCGGCCATCGGCGGTCGGATAGTTGTCGAGCGGTGCCGAGTTGGCGAGCCGATTACCTTCGCGTTCGCGCACGATCCCCGCCGCGTCGTAGCCCGCGACGGTCCACTCGAGGATGCGCAACACCGATCCGTAGAGCGCGGCGTCGACGACCGCTCCCTTACCGGTCGCGCCTGGTCCCGCATCGCGGCGGTACAGGGCGGCCAGCGCGGCCTGCGCGGCGAACACGCCGGTGAGGTAGTCGCTCATCGTGACACCGGGCCGCACCGGTGGACGATCGGGATAGCCGGTGAGGTGCAGGAGGCCGCCGTAGCCGATGCCGACACGGTCGAGCCCGGGGCGCAACGAGTTTGGCCCGTCCTGGCCGAACGCCGAGATCCGCACGATCACGAGTCGATGATCGAGCTCAGCGGGGGAGAGTCCCCAGCGTTCGAGCGTGCCGGGGCGGAAGTTCTCGCAGAGCACGTCGGACTGCGCCGCGAGGCGGCGCATGAGATCGCGGCCCGCGGGCTTGCGCAGGTCGATGGTCACGCTCTTGCGCCCGCGGCCCTCGACGGCCCAGAAGAGCGAGTAGCCGTCGACGAACGGTCCGATCTCGCGCATGAAGTCGCCGCTGCCGGGCTGCTCGATCTTGATGACCTCCGCGCCCTGCTCGCCGAGGAGCCCGGCGCAGAAGGGCGCGGCGATCCGTGTGCCGAGGTCGAGCACCTTCAGCCCGGTGAGTGGTCCGGTCACTCGGCAGTTCTCATTCGGCGGCGCCGCGCTGCTCGCGCTTGACGTGGTCCATGCCACCCGCAGCGCGTGCCTGCATCAGCTCCTTCGCCGTGTCGGTGTTCGACACGAACTGGTGGACCATGAAGTGATACCGCCACGACTCGCGCTGGCCCATGCGGTCGACGGTGGCGTTGATCGTGTCCTTGATCGCGCGGGCGGTGATTGGCGGCACGAGCGCGACCTTGTCAGCCATGGCCCGGGCGGCGTCGGCGAGCTCGGCTCGCGGAACGACCTTGTTGACGAGTCCGAACCGTTCGGCCTCGTGCGCGTCGAGCGTCTCGGCGCAGAGCAGGAACTCCTTCGCCTTGCGTGCCCCGAGCTCCCACGGTTCGATCAGCAACTCGACCCCGACCCCCGACATCGGCAGTACGGGATTCGAGAAGCGGGCGTCGTCGGCCGCGACGATCAGGTCGCACATCGCTGCGAGCATCAGTCCGGCGGCCGCGCACGCGCCCTGCACCGCGGCGATCGTCGGCTTCGGGAAGTCGCGGATGCGTACCGAGCGATCGAAGTACATGACCTGTTCGTGGTGCAGCTTTCCTTCGGCGCCGGTCGCGCGCTCAGCCGCCCACGGCTCGGTCGCCTCGAACAGCTCCTTGAGGTCGTGCCCGGCGCAGAAGTGTTTGCCGACTGCGCCGACGATCACGACTCGGACGTCGTCGTCGGCCTCGGCGAGGTCGAACGCCGCGTCGATCTCGTCGATCAACGCGGAGCTGAGCGCGTTCGCCGCGTCGGGCCGGTCGAGCGTGATGGTGGCGACCGCGCCGTCGGTGACATAGGAAAGATGGTGGAACTCGTCGGTCATGTGCCCACCTTCGCGGTCGGTTTGGGTTCGCGAGGGAGGCCGAGGACGCGCTCGCCGATGATGTTGCGTTGGATCTCGTTGCTACCGGCGAAGATCGAGGCCGCCTGGTAGTAGAGCCACGACCGCTGCCACTCGCCGTCAGCGGGATTGTCGGCGGCGCCGGCCGCGAGCGGGGCTCGCGCGCCGAGTACGTCAAGCGCGAGGCGGTGCAGTCGTTGACTCATCTCTGACCAGTAGAGCTTGAGCGTCGAGCCTTCGGGTCCGAGGGGGAGGCCGGCCTCGAGGCGCGACAGTGATCGCCAGTTGTGCAGTTGGAAGAGTCGGACCTCGACGTAGGCCTCGGCGAGCCGCTGCGACATGCGATGGTCGTCGAATCGCCCTTCGGCGAGTGCCAGCCGCAAGAGTTCTTCGAGGTGCTGCGTGTGGATCACGAGCTGGCGGGGATTGGTGCCGCGCTCGTGGGTGAGGGTGGATGACGACACCCGCCAGCCATCGTTGACCGCGCCGATCACGTTCTCGTCCGGCACGAACACGTCGGTGAGGAATACCTCGTTGAAGTCGGACTCGCCGGTGATCTGGCGCAGCGGTCGGATGTCGACGCCGGGCGCCCGCATGTCGATCACGAAGGCGGTGATGCCCGCTTGCTTGGCCACGGTCGGATCGGTGCGTGCGAGGCACAGCCCGAAGTCGGCGAACTGCGCATACGACGTCCACACCTTCTGGCCGTCGAGCCGCCAACCAGCCGCCTGCTCGTCGCGGACCGCGCGCGTCGACAATGCCGCGAGGTCACTGCCGGCGCCCGGCTCGCTGAACAGCTGGCAGAACAGGATCGATGCATCGAGGATCGAGCCGAGCCAGCGTTGCTGCTGCGCGGCGGTGCCGTGCGCGAGCAGCGTCGGGCCAACGAGGTTGATGCCGATGCGTCCGACCAGCTCGGGCGCATGGGCACGGGCGAGCTCTTCCTGGACGATGTAGTGCACCAGCGCGCCGGCGCCGCGACCGCCGAACTGCTCGGGCCAGGTGACACCGACGAACCGCCCCGAAGCGAGCTTCGCCTGCCACTCACGCCCGAACGCGACCTCGTCATCGAGCGACTCGAATCGCGGTGGGAGGCCGGTGCCGTACGTCCACGGAAGGTGCTCGTGCAGCCACGCCCGGCACTCGGCGCGGATGGCCTCCTGCGCGGGTGTCGGGCTCAGATCCATCGTCGCCAAGCGTAGGTGACGGCCGTGTCAGGTAACGTCGCCATCCGCATGGACTTCGAGCTCTCGACCGACCAGGTGGCGTTGCGTGAGGCGGCCGCCGCGCTGCTCGCGAGTCGATCGACCATGGCAGTCGTCCGCTCGGCGATGGACCGCGGGGGCGTGTTCGACGCCGACCTCTGGGCCGCGATGGTCGACCAGGGTTGGTGTGGAATCGCGGTCCCCGAGGCGTCGGGTGGAGTCGGACTGGGCTGGGTCGAGGCGGCGATCCTGCTCGAGCAGGTCGGTGCCGTCGTCGCGCCCGCCCCGATCCTGTCGCAGATGGTGGCGCTCGAGTTCCTGGCCGACACCGAGTGGGGTGCCGGGCTGCTCGACGGCACGCAGATCGTCGCGATCGCCGCGCGCCTCGACGAACCGGTCGTCGACTCGCCGGTGGCCGATGTCGTGGTCGTGGCCGATGGAGAGGCGCTCGTCGCGATTGATCTTCGCGACTGCCGGCCCGAGCCCGAACCGGCATTGGACCTCACCCGCACGATCGGCTGGCTCCGCTCTGACGCGGTGGCGGCAGCGCCCCGCGTCACGCTCGGCGGACCCGACGCAGTTGCGCGGCTCACCGATCTCGCGGCCGTCGCCTACAGCGCGGAGATGCTCGGGATCGGGCAGCGCAGCCTCGACATGTCGACCGCGTACGCCGCGGAGCGGGTGCAGTTCGGGCGACCGATCGGCAGCTTCCAGGCGATCAAGCACCGCTGTGCTGACATGCTGGTCGATGTCGAGGGCATGCGTTCAGCGGTGTACTGGGCCGCGTGGTGCGTGGCGGTCGGTCACGACGACGCGTCGGTGTCGGCGTCGACGGCGAAGACGTGGTGCAGCGACGCGGTCGCACGCATCACCGCGTCGGCGTTGCAGGTCCACGGCGGGATCGGCTTCACCTGGGAGCACGACATCCACCTCTACCTCAAACGCGGTCACCTCGATTCGGTGAGCTTCGGCGACGCGGTCGCGCATCGCACCCGCCTCGGCGCACTCCTCCGAGCGCGACTCGACGCCGGACTCTCCGTCATCTGACATGGCGATGGCACGGCTCGTTGTCATGGGCGCCGGCCGATGAGGTACGTGCAGCTGGCTGACATGCTCGACCCCGGGCCCTATTTGGCGGTACTCGGAGAGCTCGAACGCGACCTGCCTGACGGTGCGTTCCGATTCGCGTCCGATCCCGACCACTACGACTTCTACGGCCCACGATGCGTGCATGACCTCGAACTCGCGGCCGTGGAGCTCTCGGACGAGCCGAACGGAACTGTCGAGCTGAGATTCGCCGGCAACCAATGGAAGCACGAAGGCGACCTGCTCATCCGCTACTTCGGGCTCGAATCGTGCGACCTCGGCTCGGGTCCAGGACGCCCCGCTGGCCATCGACTGCTCGGCGACCTGATACTGGATGAGATCCTGCCGCATGAAAGCGGCGCTCAACACGAGATGGTGTTCGAGGCTGGCACGGTGAGGATCGTGTGCGAGGACCTGAATGCCAGATGGGTCGATCACGTCCCCGACCAATACGTCTACGTGTTCACGCCGAAGGGGGCCACATATCCGGCTGGCATTTGGAACACGGAGAGCGAGGCCGGCACCTGGATCGTGACGCACGGTGCGGTCGGGATGTTGAGCAAGTACGCGGTCGGGCTCAGCGCCCACCAAGCGGTCGTCGACCTCGGACTCCTGCGACTCGACCGACCCGAGCGCGAGACCGTCGAGTTCATCCGCAACTTCACGAGCGCCGTCGACCATTGGCATTTCGGCGACGCCGCCGAGGGCTGAGCCGTAGCGCCCATCAGCGTCGCAGCCTTCGTCGAGGTCAACTGTCAGGTTTCAACGCGAACAGCGCGTCCCGAACTGACAGTTACCAGGAACCGCCGTCGGCCGGTGCCGATCTACTGGCGGGTGATGGCGTCGCGGGCTTCGGATTCCGCGTCGATGTTCGGCAGGCCCGGCGCATCGATGACCACGCGGTGCAACGTGTCGGTGAAGCGGAAGTCGCCGCGGTAGTCGCGGTCGGCGGGAGAAAAGTCGGGCGACCAGCCGGCAGTGAGGCCGGCGCCGCTGATCGAGAAGCGCGCCCAGGTCGCGCGGTTGATCGGGCCGGAGCCCACCTCGCGCTCGTCGACGAACAGTCGCCCGGTGTGCGGCGTGCCGTCGAGCGCCGGCTCGAACGCGAACGCCAGCGTGTGATCGCCCGGGGTCAGGAGTGCACTGACGTCGGCCTCGACGCGGTACTCACGCCATCCGGACAGATTGTGGAGGTAGCAGAGCCGCCCGTCGGCGAGCAGGTGGAACGACCACCCGCCGAGCACTGACCCCTGCACGGCCAGCACACCGTGCGGCGGCGACGCGCCCTCGACGCGCTCGCCGATCGTGACGTGGGCGGTCATCGTGTGGGCGCGGTTGCGCACGTCGGGTGCGGACCCCTCGGGGATCGGTGCGCGACCCGGATACAGCACGGTGCCGCTCGTCGGCGCCGAGGGGTTCGGACGGTCGAACACGAGCTCGGAGAACGGACGGTTGTCGAGCGGCAACACCTGGTAGAGCTCGGCGGCCTCCCACCAGCGCGCCACCATCTCCTCGAGCTGCTCGGGACGCTCGGTCGCGAGGTCGTGACACTCCGACGGATCGGCACGGAGGTCGTAGAGCTCCCAGGTCGCGACATCGAGCCCCGGCTCGTCGGACTGAATCTCGTGAAACGTCACCGCCTTCATCCCGTCGTGGTACATCGCGCGGCACCCGAACATTTCGTAGTGCTGACTGACGTGGAGATCCGGCGCGTCGGCGTCGCCGAACGTCTCGCCGAAGCTGACGCCCTCGAACGGTCGCTGGTTCACTCCGCCCAGCGCATCGGGCAACGCGACACCGATGGCTTCGAGCAGCGTCGGTGCGATGTCGATCGCGTGCACGTACTGCCGTCGGATGTCGCCGCGGGCGCTGATGCCGTTCGGCCAGTGGACGATCAGCGGATCGGCTACGCCACCCTCGTGGGTCTCGCGCTTCCAGCGCTTGAACGGCGTGTTGCCCGCGACCGTCCAGCCCCACGGATAGTTGTTGTGGACCCGCGGACCGCCGATCTCGTCGATGCGCTCGACGGCTTCGGCGACCGTGCGCGGCAGCCCGTTCCAGACGCGGGCGTCGTTCAGCGATCCCACGGGACCGCCTTCCGACGACGCGCCGTTGTCGGAGAGCACCATGACGATCGTGTCGTCGAGATCACCCAACTGCTGCACGAAGTCGACGACGCGCCCGACCTGCGCGTCGGCGTGCGAGAGGAACGCCGCGAACGCCTCCATGTAGCGGGCGTACACGCGTCGCTCGTCGTCGCCGAGATCGGCCCACGCGGGCACCCAGTCGGGGCGTGGCGACAATTCGGTGTGAGGCGGAATGACGCCGAGCGCCTTCTGCCGATCGAAGGCGGCGTCGCGCCACGCGTCCCATCCGCCGTCGAACGCGCCGCGGTACCGGGCGCGCCACGACTCGGGCGACTGGTGCGGCGAGTGACAGGCGCCGAGGGCGAGGTAGAGGAACCACGGCTTGCGATGATCCACCTGGCGAAGATCGGCGAGGTAGCCGATCGCCGTGTCGGCCAGATCCTCCGACAGGTGGTAACCGTCGTCGATCGTGCGGGTCGGCGTGACGTAGTGGTTGTCGTGCACGAGCACGGGCGAGAATTGGTGCGCCTCGCCACCCATGAATCCGTAGAAGCGCTCGAAGCCCTGGCCCAGCGGCCAGCGATCGCGGCGCGCACCGAGGTGCTCCTCGTCCTCGGGCGTGAGGTGCCACTTGCCGACCGCGTACGCGGCGTAGCCGTGAGGAGTGAGCATCGCCGGCAGCAGCGCGCACGACTTCGGGATGCGCCCGTCGTAGCCGGGGAAGCCGGTCGACAACTCGGCGATCCGTCCCATCCCACAGGTGTGGTGGTTTCGTCCGCTCAGCACGCAGGCGCGCGTCGGCGAGCACAACGCGGTCGTGTGGAAGTTCGAGTAGCGCAGACCATTCGCCGCGAGCCGGTCGAGGTGCGGGGTCGAGATGTCGGATCCGAAGCACCCAAGTTGGGCGAAGCCGACGTCGTCGAGCACGACGACCAACACGTTCGGCGCGCCGGATGGCGGTTCGGGATCGGGCGGCCAGAACGCCTGCGACTCCCAGTGGTAGCGGCCGATCGTTCCCTCGAACTGACCCGGCTCCACTACGCGCGCCCGATCACGACGCGTCGTCGCGGAAGTCGAACGCCACCTTGATGGCTCCGGTGTCACCCTGGCGCACAATCGTCGTGAAGGCCTCGCGCCACTCGGGGAGCGTGAAGCGGTGTGTGAGCATGCCGTCGAGGTGCACACGCCCGTCTCGCAGCAGTTCGAAGAAGTGCTCGAATGCGTGCTGCTTGTGGCCCTCGAACGCCTCGTCGCCGAAGGCGTTCGAGCCGATCAGTCGCAGCTCCTTGAAGTACCAGGGTGTCCACTCGAACCGGCCGGGCGCGCTGACCCCGAGCTGCACGAGCGTGCCCTGCTCGCGCAGCACGCGCATCGCGATCTCGTTGGTGAGCGGCGCACCGACGGTGTCGTAGACCATGTCGATCTGGCCCGGATAGGCGACCGGCAGGCCCTCCCATGGCACGCGCAGGGTCGCCCCCGACCATGCGGCGAGCGCCTCGACCAGCGCCTCGGCGCCCCCGACGACCGACGCGCCCGAGTCGAAGACCGTCGCGCCGAACCCACGGGCCAGCGCGGCCTGACCCGACCATCGCGCAACCGTCGCGACCTCGACCTCGGGATAGAGCTGGCGGAGGATCGCCGTCGCGGTCGTGCCGAGCGCACCTGCGCCGTAGACGACGACTTTCGCCCCCGGCGGAGGCGGGTTGCGCGTGATCGCGTGGAACGACACCGACCACGGATCGGCGAGGACCGCGACCTCGTCGTCGATGTCGTCGGGGATCGCAAACGCCATCGACGTGTGCGCCGGGACCCGGTCGGCGAATCCGCCGGTCGCCTCGACGGCGTTGCCCGTGTGGATACCCCACGAAAGACGGCCGGTGTGGAAGTTCGCACAGATCGAGTAGTCGCCGCGCTGGCACGCGCCACACAACGGCATGACGCCCCGTGCGCGGCAGCCGAGATTCGGGAACAGCACGACGCGCTGACCACGATCGAACCCGCGCACGTCCGGGCCCATCTCGTCGACGGTGCCGACGACCTCGTGGCCCAGCACCTGGGGGAACGAGATGAAGGCCGTCATCATGTTGTCGGCTGCGCCGTCGAAGTCCATCAGGACCTGTTTCGAATCAGATCCGCAGATGCCGGTGACGCGGTTGCGCAGCACCATCCAGTCGTCGCCGAGCAGCGGCGGATCGGGCAGGTCGAGCAGTGCCATCGGCGTGGTCGCCAGATTGCGCAGCAGCTGCGGCGCGTCATCGTCCAGCACCTCGGGCCACGGTTCGGGATCGGTGAGGAACTGGAGTGCTCTCACGTGATGATCATTGGTTGGCGACCCCCTCGATGAACTGGTCGATGTTCGCGGTCTTCCACTCGACGATCGACGAGAGGTCGGGGGCGTAGATCTCGAAGCGGTCGCCCTCGATCGCCGCGACGATCGCCTCGGCGACGACCGACGGCGGCTCGAGTGGTCCGTCGTAGTGCGCGGTGTCGTTGCCCGGCTGGTCCCAGATCTCGGTCGCGATCGGACCGGGCTGCACGAGGCGGATCTCGACGTGGGTCTTCCACAGGTCGGCGGCAGCGGCTTCGGACCAGCCGGCGAGCGCGAACTTCGACGCGCAGTACGCCGACTCGGCGGCGATCCCGACCCGCGCGCCCATCGAGCCGACGTTGACGATCACGCCCGCGTCGCGGTCGAGCATCCGCGGCAGGATCGCCATCGCCATGCGCACCGGCGAAGTGAAGTTCAAGCGCATCGTCTCGTCGAGTTCGTCGGCGGTGAGCTGCTGCACCGACCGTCGGCGTGGCGCTGCGGCGTTGTTCACGAGCACGTCGAGGTGCCCGAATGCGTCCCACGCTTCGAGTGCAACAGCCTCGGCCGCCGCGAGCTCGCTCAGGTCGCAGACCCAGCGTCGGCTGTCGGGGGAGTGGACGAGGCAGCGAGCCAGCGTCTCGTCGAGGCGATCGGCACGCCGGGCGACGAGCCCGACGACAGCGCCGCGTTCGGCGAGCAATTCGGCGGTGGCCGCGCCGATGCCCGACGACGCGCCGGTGACCAGCGCCCGGGCGCCGAGCACGGCAGTCATGTTGCGACCCCGACGGCCTTGGTCACTGCGGTCAGTAGGTCGTGGGTCGTGACGCCCATCATCTCGTCGGCCTGCACGACGTCGTCGCCGTCGAACACGGCCGAGATCCGTGTACGAAGCTCGGCCGTGTCGGTCGACGACGAACCGACGAGCGACGCGGCGACTCGTTCGAGGGTGTCGGGCGGCGACACGTGCATGTCGCCCGCCATCATCGCTGCGACGATCTTTCCGGCGTCGTCGACGGCGACACCGGCGCGGCACAACTTGCGGCCCTTGTGGTTCGCGAAGCCGACGCGGCTGTTGGCCGGCGCCTCGACGGCGAACCGCGCGCCGGAGACGCGGCGCAGGTGCGCATCGCTGCCGACGCGCTCGGCGGCCCGGCTGAACCCCTTGCGCTCACCTTCGCTCAGCTCACTGTGTGTCAGCTCGATGCCGTCGTCGGTCAGCGCCGTGACGAGTGCATCGCGGACCTGCTCGAACGTCACCGGGTGGCCGACGACCTGCTCGGCGGTGCAGACGTACTCGCGCATGTCTGTGACGAGCTTGTCCTTGAACTTGTCGTCGGGCACACGGAAGACCGACAGGAACTCGTCGAGGTCGGGCGGCGAGAGGTTGAGGAACCCGCCGACGCTGTTGCAGCCGACGACATCCTGCGCGGTGAGCGCGCCGAGTTTTCGGCCGTTCCATCGCAGATCCGACGAGCCCTCGAACTGGACCTCGTGCAACCCCAGCGAGTCGAGCGCGGCGGTCACGACGTGCTGGAACCGACGCAGCGAGGCGTCGAGGTCGTCGTCGCCACCCTTGGGCAGCAAGAGGCCCCACATCATCGAGCACTCGGCCTGGTACCAAACAGTGCCGCCTCCGTAGAACATGCGGCGGATCACGTCGATGCCGAGTTCGCGGCACCGATCGAGGTCGAGGGTGGAGTCGACGTCGTCGAACCATCCGACGTTGATGTGGCTGCGTCCCCACACCGAGATCTGCGCCGTCGGCACCCCGGTCTCCATCACCGATCGCACCAGCACCGGCATGACCGCGGCGTTCTCGTGCGGCCCCATCCGCCCGAGATCGAGGTACCGCCACTGTTCCGGGGATGCCTCGTCGTGCACGGGCCGAACAGTACCTGACGCCCGTGTCAGGTCGCCCGGGTACGATGCGCGTCATGGCCACCGCCGACGCGAGCCGCTCCCCACACGAAGGCATCCGTCGCACGCTGATGCAATACGCGCAGCTTTGTGACGACGGCCGTTTCGACGAGTGGGTCGACCTGTTCACCCCCGACGCCCGGTTCCACGTGATGGGCGCCACGCACGAAGGGCGCGCGGCGATCCAGGCATTCATCACCAACGCGATGCCCGCCGAGCGTCGTGGCCGTCACGCGGTGTTCACGCCCGTGATCGACCTCGACCCGTCGGCCATGACAGCGACCGCGTGGACCGACTACCTCTTCTTCGATCGGTCCGGCGCCGTGACCTCGACTGGTCGCTACCACGACGAACTCGCGGAAGGCGCCGACGCCCGATGGCGCTTCACCCTCCGCGAGATCGTCTTCCAGGGCGGTTCGCCCACGCTCGCCGGGCCGCTGCCCGGCTGAGGCCGTGATCAGTCGCTCTCGGCGGCGGCGTGCCCGACCTCTTGCAGCACCCAGGTGTTGCCGTCGGGATCGTCGAAGTTGCAGAACGTCGCGTAATCGCCGCGATTCGGATCGATGCCGTCGGCTCGACCCTGCATGCCGAAATGGTACGGCTCGCTGATCTCGACGCCACGGCCGGTCAACTCGCCGCGGGCGGCCTCGATGTCGGCGACGCAGAGATGCAGCCCCTTGGTCGATCCTGGTTCGGAGGCGTTGATGCCGATGCCGAAGCCGATCGAGCAGGCCGATCCGGATGGAGTCACCTGAACGATGCGGAAGTCGTCGTTCGGCTGGTGATCGACGTCGAGGTGGAACGCCATCTTCTCGACGTAGAACTCCTTGGCCCGATCGACATCGCTGACGGGGATGAGCACCAGTGCGAGCTTCCAGTCCATGATGATCTCCGTGCGGTCGTCGGTTGCGGCCGCCTTTCTAGCCGCTACCCGGGTAGCCGCCGCCGCCGTACTCAGCATCGAGAGTGTCGTAGTCGATCGGCCATCCGTGACGCGGCAGTGGATCGGTGCGGAAGATCACCGACTTCGGCTTCTTGTACGACGCGATCTTCGACCGGACGTGCTCGATGATCTCGTTCTCGGACGCTGTCTCACCGTCTCGCAACACGACGATCGCGGTCACCGACTGCCACCACTTCGGGTCGGGCACGCCGATCACCGCGGATTCGCGAACAGCGGGGTGCGAGCCGAGTGCGGCCTCGACTTCCGCGGGGTAGATGTTCTCGGCGGCCGACTTGATGAGCCGACCTTTCGGTCCGACGAAGCTCAACGAACCGTCGACCTCGCGGCGACCGAGATCGCCGGTGTGGTGCCACCCGCCGGTCTGTCGGCGCTCGGTCTCCTCCGCGCGGTTGCGGTAGGCCGTCATCATCTGCGGCCCGCGCGCCACGATCTCGCCGGTCTCTCCTGGAGCAACCTCGTTGCCGTCGGGAGCGACGATCCGCACCGCGGCCAGCACCGACGGTCGCCCGGCGCCGCCGATGCAGTCACCCCCGACAGCGTTGTAGGTGAGCATCCCCATCACCTCGGTCTGCCCGAATCCCGCCGGCTTGAGCGCCCATGGCGAGGTGTCGACGGTGATCATCTGGTTCCACTCGGGCTTACCGCGGAAGCTGCGCAGCGTCGACAGGTCGTAGGCGCCCGCGGCGTTGGCCTCGAGCATCTGATCGATGGTCGGGCCCATGATGAACGCGCCGCTGCATCGTTCGGCCTCGATCACCCGGCACAGCTCGGTCGCATCGGGCCGCGGGACGAACACGTTGCACCCGGCGAACAGGTAGGTCGCCAGCGTGGTCATGAGGGTCGCGACGTGGAACATGGGACCCGAGTTCAGGTAGGTGTAGTCGGCGTCGATGCGCTGCAGGTTCGCCATCATCAGCGACTGGACCAGGACCGCCTGATGGCTGAGGAGCGCGCCGTTCGGCGTGCCGAGAAACGCCGCGGTGTAGAGCATGAGCACGGGATCGGCGGGGTCGACCTCGTGCATCGGGTCGTCGGGCGCGCCGGCCGCGAGGAACGCCTCGTAGGCGTCGGCCGCGGCCGGATCGCCGTCGTGTTGCAGCCAACGCGCCCGGCCATCGCCCGCGGTTGCACGTGCGGATCGCACGGCGTCGCCGACCTCGTCGTGTTGCCAGACGACGACCCTCGCCTCGGCGTCGCGCAACACGAACGCGAGCTCATCAGCGCTCTGTCGCCAGTTCACGACGCACAGCACCGCGCCGATCTTGGCGCAGGAGCTCAGGCACTCGAGGATGCGATGGCTGTTCTGCCCGGTCCACAGCACGACGTCACCGGGACCCACGCCGGCGGCGACGAACGCGTTGGCCAGACGGTTGATGCGGTCGTCGTGTTCGGGCCAGGTGAGGCGCACGTCACCGTCGACGACGGCGCGTCGATCGGGGTAGCTGCGGCGGTGTTCGCGCGGCACGTCGGCGAGCGAGAAGGTGTGGAGCATGTCGACGGCCATCTCAGGCCTCCTCGGGGATGCGGAGTTGCGACTTGACCACCTTGCCGGTGGCGTTGCGGGGGAGTTCGTCGATGACCCAGATGCGGCGCGGCACCTTGTAGTCGGCGATTCGTTCGGCGCAGAACGCGGTCAGCGCGGCGACATCGATGGTCGATCCGAGGCGTGCGACGACGAACGCGCCGACGTCCTCGCCGAGCACGTCGTGTGGCACGGCGATCACAGCTGCTTCGAGGACCGCGGGGTGCTCGACCAGGACCGCCTCGACGTCGCCCGCCAGCACGTTGTTGCCGCCGCGGATGATGACGTCCTTCTTGCACCCCTTGATGTAGAGGTAGCCGTCGGCGTCGACGCTGCCGAGGTCGCCCGAGTGCAGCCATTCGCCTGACCACGTGCGCTCGGTGGCGTCGGGATCGCGGTAGTACTCGCGATGGTGCGTGCCGACACGCAACAGGATCTCACCGATCTCGCCTGCGGGGAGCGGTTCGCCCTCGTCGTCCGCGATGCGGACCTCGCCGCCCATCGGGATGCCCACCGAACCCGGCCGCCGAGCGATCTCGTCGGGCGGCATGAACGTGAACGTCGTGCCGGCTTCGGTCATCGAGTAGTTGTTGGTCACCATCGCGCCGGGGAGCCGGGCCGCCATGGCCTGGTGTTGCGATGGCGCGAGAGGTGCCGAGCCGATCGACACGAGGGTGAGCGACGACAGGTCGGCGGACGTGAATCGCTCGGCGTTCAGCAGGAGCTGGACCATCGACGGCACCAGGAAGGCGCAGGTCGGCCGGTGCGTCTCGACGGCGTCGATCCAGCGGTCGACGTCGAAGCGGGCGATGTAGAGCGCGCGCATGCCCATCTTCATCGGGTTGAAGATGAAGGCCACGCCGGCGAACGTGAACAGCGGCGCACCGTGCAACCAAGACTCACCGGTCCACGCGGGTTCGCCGTTCTCGATGATGTGCGTGTTGCGGTGGCGCACGGCGATGCCTTTGGGAAGGCCGGTCGTGCCCGAGGTGTACATGATGTCGGCGAGGTCGTCGTCGCCGACCGGCGGATCGCACGGTGACGCGTCGTTGTCGAGCGCGCGTTGCCATTCATCGGTGTCGACGCGGATCACCATGCGCAGTGTTGGCAGCGCGTCGCGGATCTCATCGATCGTCGTTGCGAGCGCGGTCGACGAGATCGCGACAACGGGCTCGGCGTGCGAGAGGATCGTGCGCACCTCGCGCGCGGTGAGCCGGGTGTTGGTCGGCACCACGACCGCGCCGGCCTTGTGGATCGCCACGTAGCTCGTCAGCCAGCGACTCGTGTGAGCGCTCTCGAGGTAGAGGGCGACGCGGTCACGGGGCTCGACACCCGCCGCGGTCAGGCCGTGAGCCAGTCGGTTCGAGTCGCGCTCCCACTGCTCGAACGTGAGCGACTCGGCGCCATCGAGGTCGGCGTACGCGGTCTCGTCGCCGACATGGGCCGCCATCCACGACAGTTGATCGAACTGGCGTGACATGCGGACGGTCGGCCTCGGGCCTATTCGCCGAACCCGGTGACGGGCAGGCGCGAACCGTGGTGGCCGAAGAGGTCGCCGCGGCGTGCCTCGAGATCGGCGACTGTCCATCGTTCGCCACCGTTGTCGAGCCGTCCGACGCGGTGCCATCCCGACATGAGGTGCACCTTGTCGCCGTTGACGACGAAGACCTGGCCCGTGACGTCAGCCGCGGCGTCGCTCGCGAGCCAGGCGACCACCGGTGCGATGTTCGCGGGATCCCACTCGTCGAACTCGCCCTCGCCGGGAAGGAGGCCGCCGAGCACCGGCTCGGTCATTCGGGTGCGCGCCCGCGGCGCGATTGCGTTGACGGTGACGCCGTACTTGCGCAGCTCTCGGCCGAGCAGGATCGTCAGCGACGCGATGCCCGCCTTCGCAGCGGCGTAGTTCGCCTGTCCGGCGAGTCCGTAGAGGCCTGACTCGCTAGTCGTGTTGATGATGCGGCCTTGCACGTTCTCGCCGGCTTTTGCGCGCTCACGCCAGTGGACGCCTGCGAAGTGCGCGGGACCGACGTGGCCCTTGAGGTGCACGCGGATGACGTCGTCCCACTGCTCCTCGGTCATCGAGAAGCTCATCGCGTCGCGCAGGATCCCGGCGTTGTTGACGAGTACGTCGAGGCGACCCTCGACATCGACGTGCTGGTCAACAACGGCCTCCGCGCCGGCCCACGTCGAGACGTCGTGGGTATCGCCGCAGGCTGTCCCGCCGGCGGACTCGATCTCGACGACGACCGCCATGGCGGCATCCGGATCGACGTCGTTGACGGTGACGTGGGCGCCCTCGGCGGCGAGCAGCAGTGCTTCGTCGCGGCCGATACCGCGGCCGGCGCCGGTGACGATCGCAGTCTTCCCGTCGAGCACACCCATCGCCCCCTCCCGTCAGGGTCAGCGGCGACTGTACCTGACGCCCGTGTCAGGAAACCCGTGTCTTCACGCGCCTCTCGTGTGCCGTGCCGCCGTCTCACGTCGAACTGTCAGGATTCGACGCGAAGGGCGCGGCAGATCCTGACAGTTCGCGGCCGGCCGATGCCGACGAAGCTGAACCGACCGGAAGGGCCCATCGCGCCACGAGATCCACCCCTGGTCGACCGGTCTGCTCCGCTCAGTGGCGTGCGGACCTGTAGTCGTAGGAGCGGTCCCACTCGAGCCGACCGAAGTACTTCACGAGCTCTGCCTGTGCCTTTCACGTGGACGAGTTCCCGGCCATTGCTGACACGCGTGTCAGGTACGCTCGTCCGAGTCCACGAAACGGGGTGCTCCATGACCAATGCCAGCAACGACGCAGTCGTCGTCGGGGCGGTCCGCACCGCCATCTCCGACGCCTATCGCGGCAGCCTCGCCAACGTCTCGATCCACCAGCTCGCGGGCACCGTGGTCGCCGAGGTGTTGCAGCGTTCGGGTGTGCCGGCGAGTGACGTCGACGATCTCGTGCTCGGTGAAGTGCTGCACGGTGGGGGCGACATCGCGCGTCATGTCGCCGTCGAGTTGGGACTCACCGACGTGCCAGGCATGGCAGTGCAACGCCAGTGCGCGACCGGCATGTCGGCGGTCACGAACGCGGCGGCCGAGATCATGGCGGGGATGAACCGCGTGGCGATCGCCGGCGGCATCGCGCAGATGACGCAGTCGCCGCGGTCGTTCATGGCGTCGCCCCACCCGTGGCAGGGGATGGAGACCTGGTTGTCCCCGTCGCACCCCGATCGCGCCGACGCGCCGAACATGAACATGATGGTCACCGTCGGCGAGAACACCGCGCGGACCGTCGGCGTCAG
>JAYTFP010000216.1:0-12278 GCA_043734285.1 Acidimicrobiaceae bacterium | reverse complement strand
ATCGCCTGCCGCGAGCTCGCGGGGCTTGCCCAGCTCCGGTCGGCCCCCGAGGCCTTCCTCATGGGGCTCTTCGACGGCATGGGCCAGATGCTGTCGTGCTTCGTGCGGCCTGAGGAATACCGATCGATGATCGCCGTCGACCCGTGGCCGAGTGCCGAAGTGGAGCGGGAGCACCTCGGGTTCGCCGTGACCGAGCTGGTGCACTCCGCACTCGCGTCGTGGGGCGTGCCCGAGCTCTACACCGACGCGCTGGGACTGACTCGTGAACCGATCGGCACGACCGACCGTTCCGAGTCCGGCGACCTCGCCGCGGTCCTCGTGCTCGGCCGTCACGCAACCCGACTGCTGCTCGGTGGTGGTCACGGCGACTTCCACGATGCCGACGCGGCGACGGCCGCACTGGGTCTCGATCACGAGGTCGTCGACACGATCGCGGCGACCCTCGGTGTTCACCTGAACGATCTTGCCGCCACACTCGACGTCGACCTGGGAGCCGAGGTCGACTATCAGGCGGTGTTGAACAGCGCTCGCGCCCAGTTGATCTTCACCTCGCTGCAGATGGCCGAGGAGTCGGTCCAGCAGACCGAGCAGATCCAGACGCTCGAGAGCGAACACGAGTCGTTGCGTCGCGACGCGACGACCGATCGGTTGACCGGGCTGCCGAACCGGGCCGCGTTCGAGTCGATGATGACCGATGCGGTGTCGCGGGACCCAGGTGGACGCAATGCTCGCGGCGAGCGCATCGAGAACGAGTCGCTGGCCATCGCGATGATCGACATCGATCACTTCAAGAAGGTGAACGACACCTACGGTCACCGTGCCGGTGACGACGTGTTGGTCGCGGTCGGCGGTGCGTTGCGCTCGGTGACGCGCCGCAAGGAGTCGATCGCCCGGTACGGCGGCGAGGAGTTCGTGTTGATCGCGAACGGTCTCGACGGTCTCGGAACCCTCGAGTCGGTCTGCGAGCGCATCCGTCGCGAGGTCGAGGCACTTTCGGTCGACTGCGAAGGTGTGACGCTGACGGTCACGGTGAGTGTCGGAGCGGTGCTGACCGACGGACCCGTGGACGAGCGGATCGGCGGCGAGATGATCGCGGCGGCCGACCGGCTGCTGTACGAGGCCAAGCGTGGCGGCCGCAACGCCGTCGCCATCGACCGCTTCGGCTGAGGTCCTGGACCAGAGGCGTGAGCCGCCCGGCGCGAGGCCCACACGGGTGAGTCGACCGGCTCATTCCACGAGAAGACGGTTCCGCAGCCTCAAGACGGGGGTGTGGACGGGTCGATGACCCACTGATGACCCGACCGCGCGGTGACCTCGAGGACGACCGGTGACGTCGTTCGCGCCCCCGAGCGACGGGCAGCCGAACCGATCATGGGAGGCGCGCCCCGGCGCAGCTCGCGCGATCCGGGCGATCGTCCTGCTCGCTCCCGTCTCGCTCGGCGCCCTCGTCTCGGTCGGCGTGAGTCGCGCGTTGCCGGCGCCGGGATCGACGCCGGGCGTCGTCGCGCGCACGCTCGGTGTCATCGCGGTCGCGACCCTGACGGTGTGGGTCGTCGACCGCTGGGCGCGCAAGCTGCTCCCCCTTGCCGCCCTGCTCCGCTTGTCGCTCATCTTCCCGGATCACGCACCGTCGCGCTTCCGCTCGGCGCTGAAGTCCGGCAGCAGCCGACGCCTCGGCCGGATGGTCGACGAGACACGCGCCAACGGCCTCGCCGACGACCCGGGCGACGCGGCCCGACAGGTCGTCCAGTTGATCGGTGCGCTCGGGGACCACGATCGGCGCACCCGCGGTCACTCCGAACGCGTGCGCCTTTACGCCGACCTGGTCGGCGAGGAGCTGAAGCTCACGAAGGAGGAGAAGCAGAAGCTCCAGTGGGGCGCGCTGCTCCACGACCTCGGCAAGCTGATGGTGCCGGGCGAGATCCTGAACAAGGCGGGTAAGCCGACCGACGAGGAGTGGGCGGTGCTCCAGGGGCACCCGGCCGCGGGTATGCGTCTGATCGAGCCGCTCCGCGTCTTCCTCGGCGAGTGGGTCGACGCGATCGGCGGGCACCACGAGAAGTGGAACGGAACGGGATATCCGGCCAAGTTGCGCGGCGACCAGATTCCGCGCGCCGCGGCGATCGTTGCCGTGGCCGACTCGTTCGAGGTGATGACCGCGGCGCGGTCGTACAAGAAGCCGATGCCGCTCACCGAGGCACGCGCCGAGCTGACGCGCTGCGCCGGCGAGCACTTCTCACCCGAGATCGTGCGCGCCTTCCTCTCGATCTCCCTCGGCCAGTTGCGTCTTGCCGCGGGACCGCTCGCGGCAATCGCGCATCTGCCGTTCCTGGGCGGCGCACTCCAGCTCCCCGCGACGGCGGCGGCTGCGATCCCGACCCTGACCTCCGGCGTCGCAGCCGTGCCGATCGCGGCCGCGCTGATGGCGAGCACGTTCGGCGTGACCACCCCTCCGTCGGCCTCGGGCGACACGAAGACGCAGAATGCGGCGGCAGTGGCGGGCGTCGACACCCGCCGTGCGGCCGGCATCGATTCGACCATTCCGACCGGTACGGGAAGCGCCGACAACGGGGCGACGAGCGATGGCACGACCTCGTCCGGTGGATCGTCCTCCGGAGCGTCGGGTGACGGCACGACGGCGACGCTGACCGACGCAGATCGCGCGGCGGGATCGACCACGACCACGACTGTCGGAGCGACGGGGGATCCGACCGCGACGACCGCGCCGACGACGACTGATGCCAAGCGCACGACCGATCGGGTGCTCGAGACGCCGACCACCATGACGACCACGTCGTCACCGCCGACCGCCACGACCATGCCGGCTCCGGTGACCACGATGCCGGTCGCGACCACGACCACGCCCATCGTGAACACGCTGACGCTCATGGTCTCGCAGTCGTCGTCGCACTCGTCACCGCAGGCGCTCGCCGGGTCGAGCTTCACGATCGGCTCGTCGGCCTACATCTATGCGGTCACCACGCACACGGACGTGTCGTTCACCTACCCGGGTGGCTCCTCGTCGCGGACATCACCCTTCGACATGATGATGTCGGGGTCGAACGTGACCCGCTTCATGATGCCGCTGCTGCCGGGCACCTATTCCGTGAGCGCCCACGCCACGGGTCAGGGATCCTCCAACGACACCTCGGCGTCGTTCACCGTCAGCCTGTTCTAGACGGCTTCGCCGTCAGGAACGCCGGCTTCGCCGGCGAGGGCGCTGTCTTGAATGGAGCGTGCCACCTGGCGGTGCACGCTCAACAGCCCTGCTGAGCACTTCGAAGGAGGCTCAGCAGGGCTGTCGTTCTCATCCGCTCGAAAGTTCAGCGGTGTCTGATTCGGGTCGCCCCCGCGATCATGAATTGCGCCGTGCGACGACCAGTCCGAGACCGCCGATGGCGATGAACACCATGCCGACGATGACCAGGATGTCGTCCGAGCTGCCGGTGTCGGCGAGTGGCTGCACGGCCTGCACGATCGAGGTGGCCTCGACGACCGCACTGGTCGTGGTCTCTGCGACCGTCGTGGTGGTCTGGCTCGCCGTCGTGGTCGACTCGGCCACGGTGGTGGTCGTCCCGGGGATCGTCGTGGTCTCCGGGGTCGTCGTGCTCGGCGTCGTGGTCGTCTCAGGGATTGTCGTGGTGCTCGGCGTCGTCGTGGTCTCGGGTGTCGACGTCGTGCTCGGGCTGGTGGTCGTCTCAGGGATCGTCGACGAGCTGGGCACGGTCGTCTCCGGAACGGTCGACGAGGGGACGGTCGTCTCGGGCACGGTCGTCGACGGCACGGAGCTGCGCGGCACTGAGCTCTCCGGCGCCGAACTGGGCGGCGTCGAGCTGTCGGGAACCGAGCTGCTCGGCGTGTCGTTGTCCGGTCCGTGCGGCGACGCACCGGAGACCCCCCCGATGAGCGTGAGGGTGAGTCCGAATCCGAGGATGGTTCCGGCGACGACTGATCTCATATGACGATGCATGAAATGTCACGTTAAAGATCGAACTGTCGTGAATCAACCCTTCATGTCAGGTAAATTCCCTCACACAAGTGGGTCGTTCGGACCAGGAGGACGCCGGACTGCGCTCTCCTCATCGAGCGTGCCGCCTTCGGCGCACGCCGGCTTCGCCGACGGTTGTGCTCTCCTCATCGAGCGGGCCGCCTTCGGCGCACGCCGGCTTCGCCGACGGTTGCGCTCTCCTCATCGAGCGTGCCGCCTTCGGCGCACGCTCTACGCGTCGTGCTGCATCTGCTGGCGGAAGCTCGAGAACTCGTCATTCGACAGGGCGCCGCTGGCACGCAGGAGGTGGAGCTGGAGCAGATGTCCGTCGTCGCCCCCGTCGGCGCCGGCGATGATTCGCTGCTTCAGCTGCTCGAACTCGTCGTCGTCGATGAGTCCCTTCGAGTGCGCCTCGCTGATCGCCTCGAGACTGTCGACGAGCGTGGGCTCGACGGCGGTGCCCGTCGTGGCCGGATTCGCGCCGAAGAAGTGTGAGGCCAACGCGGCCCCGAGCTGGTCGAACTCGCCGGTGGCCGAGTGGCGTCGGTCGGTGAGATCGATCACGCCGGAGTCGGTCGACGCCATTGGCGCCATCGCCGGTGGGGCAGGGGCGGCCATCGGCGGGGCCGGAGCGGCCGCGAGCGGCGCGGTGTCGAAGGACGGTGCCACGTCGGGTACGGCTTCGGTCTCGATCGGAGCGAGCGCGAGGTCGATGCCGTCGCTGTCGGATGTGGTCGCGGATGCCTTCGAGCGCGGGCGCACGAGCACCGCGATCAGGATCGCGACGAGCACCGCTCCCGCTGCGATGGCGGCGATGGTTGTCGGCTTCATGTGGTTTCCCTTCCCCTGGCGCGCCACCTGAGCGGGATCCACTCACGCGGTCGTCGCTTGCCATTGAACATCGGTTCGCGCCCGTTGGCCAGTGGCACGTCGATCGAGGCCCTGGTTTCAGGTCACGAGCACGGCGGGACGGGCGAATCCCTCGGCCTCGCAGAGCGCGTAATACGCCTCGAGCGTGGCCGGACCATCGTCGACATGGGTGATCCGACCGTCGTCGTCGAGGTTGAGGTTCGAACCCATGATGTGGAACCAGACCCGCGTGTCGTCCTCGATGCACTGCAGCGTGTGGACCGACCCCGCGGGCTCGAAGAGGAACGAGCCGGCTCGGTTCACCTCGTCGTACTCCTTGTACTTCCAGGCGCCGCTCACCGTGAATGCCCAGACCGCGCCCGTGTGGCGATGCTTCGACAGCTCGTAGCCGGCCTGGAACAGGTTCTCGACGATCCACAGGCCGGACGCGTGGTCGACCTGGATCACCTTCAGCTTGTTGCCGCCGCCGATCTCGGCGAACGGCAGCTCGTCGGCGCCGATGTGAATCGCGGTCGGTACGATCTCGGTCGTGCTCATCTCGTCGTCTCCTCTTTCGGCATGACAGCACCTGACGATAGTTCCGTCGACCTGTTCGACCCCGAGGGTTACGTCGACGGCGCGCCGCACGCACAGCTCGCCGCCCTTCGAGATCGCGATCCGGTCCACTGGCAGGACGTCCCTGGTGGCGCTGGGTACTGGGCGGTGCTGCGCCACGCCGACGTGGTCGTCGTCGCTCGCCAGCCCGAGGTCTTCTCGGCGTCACTCGGCGGCGTGATGCTCGAGGATCTCGAGCCTGACCAGCTCGAGATGATGCGCCACATGCTCCTGGCGATGGACCCACCGACCCACGACTCGCACCGTCAGCCGCTCGCGCCGAGCTTCGGCGCACGGGTCATCGGCAGGATGGAGCAGCGGATCCGCACGATCTGTCGCGACATCCTGGGCCGTCTCGCCGACGACTCGGAGATCGACTTCGTCCATCAGGTCGCGGCAGAACTGCCGACGCAAGTCGTCGGTGAGCTGATGGGACTGCCGCGCGACGACTGGGCACGAATCCATCTCTGGTCGGCGCAGCAGACCGCCGGTCAGGACCCCGAGGTCTCGGGATCCGACTCGGGCGACGGCGCGATGGAGGCGTCGATCAACATGGCGATGTACGGCATCGAGCTTGCCGGCCGCCGTCGTGGCGAACCGCCGCGCGACGACCTGACGTCGCTGATCCTCGAGTCGCAGTTCGACGGCGAGCCGATCGGCGACGTCGAGTTCGGCAGCTTCTTCGTGCAGCTCGTCACCGCCGGCAACGACACCACCACCACCATGCTGTCGTCGGGCACGCTCGCCCTGCTCGAGCATCCCGACCAGCTCGTCGCGCTGCGTCGACAGCCCGACTTGATCCCCGGCGCGGTCGAGGAGATCCTGCGATGGGCCAACCCGCTGCACTACTTCCGACGAACGGCCACGCGCGACACAGTGCTCGGCGAGACCGAGATTGCCGCCGGTGACAAGGTCGCGATGATCTACACGTCGGCCAACCGTGACGAGGCCGTGTTCCGCGACCCGCACGCGTTCGACATCACGCGATCGCCGAATCCGCACCTCTCGTTCGGGATCGGGCCCCACTTCTGCCTCGGCGCCCACCTGGCGAGGCTCGAGGGGCGCATCTTCTTCGAGGAGTTGCTGGCCGCGTTCGACGTGATCGAGCTCGCAGGAACGCCGCGGAGAGTGCGGTCGAACCTCAACAACGGCCTGAAAGAGCTCCCTCTACGGCTCGTGCGACGTTCGACCGCCTGACATGCGTTTCCGGAATCTTCAGAGAAGTGTTGTGCTTTTCGACCGCATTCTGTTCACTGGTCAGTGGAAGCATCGACATTGGAGGTGCCGTGACCGATACAAAGGCGTGTCGTCACTGCTCGGGGCTCTGTGCTGGCAAGGCCAGTAAGTGCCATTACTGCAACAGGTGGCTCCGTCGCGAGCCCTACTTCTTCACCACGGACCGCTCCCGACACTGACCGGGTTCCCGCGGGTTCCGCTCACCATCGGGTGAGTTGCACCGGTCGATCCTCGACCACCCAGTCGGCACGCTTGTGCGACTGACGGTCGTCCCACACGGCGCGTCCGTCGACTAGGTCGACGATCCGTGACAGGGCGCCCGGCTGTGTGTGGTCACCGAGGACCGACCGTGACGGCTCTGTCCGCGTCGCCGCCATCACGTCCTCGGGGAACGCCCGGAGGATCGACGACACGACGTCGCGATGACGCAGGGGGAGATCGCACCGTCGGCCATCGGCGAGCAGCGGCAGCCGCGCACCGAGCGACTCGACATCGGTGACCGAACCGACACCCGCGACGAGCCGCGCGAGGTAGGCCGTGACCTCGCCACCGCCGAACTTGCAGGCAGGGCACAGGCCGCACGACTCGACGTAGAGGAACGCGGCGATCCGGTGCGCGACGGCGACCATGTCGGTGCCGTCGGCGAGGACGCGGAACGCGGCACGACCGAGTGAGGCACCCACCGCGCTGAGACCTTCCCAACTCATCGGCGCGGCGAGACGGCTGCGCGTCAGCACGGGCGACGAGACACCGTTCAGCACGGCTCGCGGCGGTCCGTGGACGAAGCCGTCGCCGACGTGTTCGAGCACCTCGAGCAGCGGTTGGCCCAGCGGGATCTCCGCCACCTCGTGACGGCTGACGTCGCCGGTCACCGTGCACAGCACGTGGCCCGGTGAGACCGCAGTGCCCATCGACCGGAGCCAGGCGGCGCCGTGGCTCACGAGGGGCGCGAGGTTGGCCAGCGTCTCGACGGTCTCGACGACGGTCGGATTGGGTCGCGCGGGGACCCGATCGGCGAGCCGGACGTCGCGGTCCTCGATCGAGAACAGCCCGTCGATCGCCGGGGCGAGGCGGTTCGGCACCGGCGCCCGTCCCTCGATCACCTCGAGCACGGCTCGGTCGTCGCCGACGAGGTATTCCTCCGGCGCCCGCACGATCTTCACGCTCACGTGCTCGAACCAGCCGGCGAGCTCGGCCTCGGCGAGCGCTGCGCTCAGCAGGTCGTACTCGGCGGCGAACGAGTGGCGGATCACGAGGAACGCCTCGTTGGCCCCGATCGCGATGGCTGCGATCGCGACGCCCTCGACGACCTGGAACGGGTTCGACCGGAGGAGTGCCCGGTCGACGAACGACCCGGGTTCGCTGTCGGTGCCGTTGGCGACGAGGTACCGCGGGCCGGCGTCGTCGCCACCGAACGCCACCGCACCCCAGCGCGAGGCGACTGCGGTCGCCGACGAGTCGCGTCCTCTCAGACCGGCAGCCTCGACGAGGGCTCGGATCGCGGCCGGTCCCATCGAGTGCGCCGCGGCGAGAGCCCCGCCCCCGCTGTGCGCGATGTAGTCGTCGAGCCTGCTGAGCGTCCGCGGCGGCAGCAGGTATGGGTCGCGCATCGGCCGTCACCATAGTCAGCTGTCTCGGGCAACTGGCCACGTCTACGCTGCGGCGCATGGCCGATCAAGCCGAATTCGCGGCGCAGGCGATGGAATTCATGGACGCGCTCTACAGCGCGGCGCTCCGCATGACCCGCAACGCCTCCGATGCCGAAGACCTCGTGCAGGAGACGTACCTCCGTGCCTACCGCGGCTTCGGCGGATTCGAACAGGGCACCAACCTTCGTGCCTGGCTCTACCGGATCCTGACCAACACGTTCATCAACACCTATCGCGCCAAGCAGCGCCGCCCCGAGGAGTCAGAGCTCGGCGAGGTCGAGGATCTGTACCTGTACCGCCGTCTCGGCGGACTCGAGGCGAGTCAACGCGGTCGGTCGGCCGAGGACGAGCTGATGGACCTGATCACCGATTCCGAGGTCAAGGACGCCATCGAGCACCTCCCCGAGCAGTTCCGGCTGGCGGTGCTGCTCGCCGATGTCGAAGGTTTCTCCTACAAGGAGATCGCAGAGATCCTCGATGTGCCGATCGGTACGGTGATGAGCCGCCTGCACAGGGGAAGAAAAGCGCTGCAGAAGTCGTTGTGGGAATTCGCGGCGGAGCGCAGACTGCTCCCCGATTCCGCAATCGGTTCTCCTGCAACGAGTACCGCCGCACCGACGACAGGGTCGTGACCATGCCGGATCAGAATCAGACGGATCCATGTGACGAAGCGATCGCTGGACTCTTCCTCTATCTCGACAACGAGATGGACGACGAGGCGAAGGGTCAGCTCGAGATTCACCTGAACCAGTGCTCACCCTGTCTCGAGGCCTTCGACTTCCAGGCGCAGCTGCAGAAGCTGGTGTCCGAGAAATGTCGTGAGCGGGTGCCCGAGGCGCTGCGCCTGAGAATCGCCGAGCTTCTCGTCCCGCCCTATGATGACGCCCGATGATTGCACGCCTTCCGACCGTCCCCCAGGGTGGCCACGTCGATCACGTGTGGCACTTCTGGTTGGCCGTACCCCTTGCGGCGGCCACGATCCTGATGGTCCTCGCCATCATCGGCCTCTATCTCCTCAAGGTGACCCGTCTTCGCTATCCGAAGCGCTGACGTCGGCTCGGCAACGTGACCGACGTGAGATGACCGAAGCGACATGACCGGAGCCATCGACTGGGGCACTGCCGAGCGGGTGGCCACGCGACTGTCGAATCGGGTCCGGACCCACGCGACCTATCAGCCCACCACGGTCGCGGCTGATTTCGCCGAGCTCACCGCGCAGGCGCAGTTGCTGGTCGAGGCGCACACCGGCTGGCACTCGAACGCGGGGCTGGCCCGCGCCAAGGTCGTTGACCGCAGCGACTGGGTGCGAGCCAACATCGCGTCGTTCCGGCGGATGCTGCGCCCCCTCACCGACCGCCTCGAGGATCGGCTCGGCCCGTCGGCCGGCAACGCGGTCACGGCCAAGATCGCCGGCGCCGAGATGGGTGCGGTGCTCGGCTGGATGTCGACCCGCGTGCTCGGCCAGTACGACATGTTGGTCCTCGAAGAGGAAGAGGCCGACGACCAGGACCTCGTGTACTACGTCGGTCCGAACATCTCGGCGCTCGAGCAGCGGTTCGGTTTCCCGCCCCGCGAGTTCCGGCTGTGGGTCGCGCTGCACGAGGTCACCCACCGCACACAGTTCACCGGCAAGCCGTGGCTGCGCGAGTTCTTCCTCGAACAGGTCAACGGCATGCTCGCGATCGCCGATCCCGATCCGGCGCGACTGTTCGCGGCGATCGGCCGGCTCGCCGAGTCGGTGCGCACGCGACGCAATCCACTCGACGACGGCGGGATCGTCACACTCTTCGCATCGGCTGACCAGCGGGTGACAATGGACCGTGTCGGCGGGCTGATGAGCCTGCTGGAAGGGCACGGTGACGTGACCATGGATCGAGCCGGCGGCGATCAGATTCCGTCGGCCGAGCGTTTCGGTGAGGTGCTGCGGCAGCGTCGGACCAACGTCTCCTCGCCGGCCAAGGTCGTGCAGAAGCTGATCGGTCTCGACGCCAAGATGGCGCAGTACGAGCAGGGCGAACGATTCATCGAACGGATCGAGACCCACGGCGGTGCCGCGCTGCTCGAGCGTGCATTCGAGAGCCCGTCGACCCTGCCGACGTTGGCCGAGATCCGCGATCCCGAGACATGGATCCGTCGGGTCGGGGCCGTGCCGGCCACGCTCGCCGCGGGGAGATGACCGAACGCGTCGAAGGCCTCTTCGACGACCTCCTGCAGCGGTGCACCTTCCCCGAGGCCGAGCCTGAGCCGGGCCAACCGGACAGGGTCGAGCAGATCGTCTGCGGGGTGTCGGGCGGCCCCGACTCGATGGCGATGATGGTGCTCGCTCGGGCTGCCGGCCTCGAGGTGCTCGCGGTGCACGTCGACCACGGACTGCGCGACGGATCCTCTGACGAGGCCGCCATCGTCGCTGCCGCGGCGGCGCGCTTCGGCGCGGCGTTCGAGGCGCGCACTGCGACGATCCCGCCCGGACCCAACCTCGAGGCGCGAGCGCGGATCGCCCGTCACGACGTGCTCGGTGACCAGGCGCTGCTCGGCCACACCGCCGACGACCAGGCCGAGACGGTGCTGCTGCACCTGATGCGCGGCACCGGGCCCGAGGGACTCGCGGCGATGTCGACGGTGCGCCATCCGATCCTGCACCTGCGGCGCGCCGAGACCGAGGAAGTGTGTCGCCGCGTCGGCATCGAGCCGGTGCGGGATCCGTCGAACGTCGACCGCCAGTTCCGCCGAAACCGGGTCCGCGGTGATCTGCTCCCGATGCTCGACGCGATTGCCGAGCGCGACGTCGTGCCGCTCCTCGCACGCACTGCCGAACTGCAACGCGACGCGATCGCGGTGCTCGACGCACTCGCGGTCGACATCGATCCGACCGACGTCCGTGTGCTGCGCGAGCAACCGGTCGGACTCGCGCGTCACGTGCTGCGGAGCTGGTGGCGTCGCGAGACAGCGTCCTCGTACGCGCCGCCGTCGTCCGCAATCGACAGGATGCTGAGCGTCGCGCTGGGCGGCGCGACGTCGGCCGATGTCATCGACGGTTGGCGCATCGCTCGCCGGGCAGGACGACTGCGGCTCGTGCCACCCGGTGACCGGCCCCTCGCGGCCTCCGGGTAGGGTCTCGGTCCGATGAGCTTCGTCAGCGGGGATGCAGCAGTCGGCGAGATCCTCTTCACGCCGGAACAGATCCAGGCCCGGATCGCCGAGCTCGGGCAGCGCATCACCGAGGAGTACGCCGGGCGCAACCCGTTGTTGGTGTGTGTGCTGAAGGGCGCGTGCATGTTCGTGACCGACCTGGCCCGCCACGTCGACCTGCCGATGGAACTCGACTTCATCGCGGTCTCGTCGTACGGCAGCTCGACGCGTCGGTCGGGTGTCGTGCGGTTGGTGAAAGACCTCGACTCCGACATCGCCGGGCGCGACGTCGTGCTGGTCGAAGACATCGTCGACAGCGGCCTGACGCTGCGGTACCTGCGTCGTAACCTCGAGGCACGGAGTCCCAGCAGCCTCGAGGTGTGCGCGCTGGTGGCGCGCAAGTCGGCCGACCGTGACGGCTTGAACGAGTCCCTGATCGGTTTCGTGATCCCCGACGAGGACTGGCTGATCGGATACGGCCTCGATGTCGACCAGCGCTACCGCAACCTTCCGTATCTCGCGAAGTACGTCGAGCCCGAACGTCCGTGAGCGGTCGCCGATCCTCCAAGCGTGTGCCGAGTGTCGTCCTGTGGGCGTTGCTCGGCATCGCGGTGACGGGGACTGCGGTGGCGGTGTTCGACCAGGCGGCCGGCCCGAAGGACGTGACGCTGTCCGAGTATCAGTCCGATGTCGGCGCGGGGCGGGTGCGCACTGCGAAGATCTTCAACCAGAGCAACAAGGTCGAGGGCAAGTTGGCCGACGGCACCGAGTACCGCGTCGTGTTCGCTCGTGAGTACAGCGACGAGCTCACG
>JAYTFP010000215.1:0-16331 GCA_043734285.1 Acidimicrobiaceae bacterium | reverse complement strand
CCGCGGCGCTCACGGTGCTCGGCCGCATCCAGGACCGCCGCGGCCGCAACATCGACGGAAGTCGGCTCGAGGTCAGTCGCCTCGACCGTGGCGAACCACCAGCACCGGGACCGGGGCGTGATGCACCACGTACTCCATCACCGACCCGTGCAGGAGCCGGCTGAACCACTTCCGCTCTCCGCCACCGATGACCAACACGTCGACCGAGCGCTCCGCGGCGAGCTCGCAGATTCGACGGCCGGGCTCGTCGCTCTCGATGACCTCGACTTCGACCGGTCGTCCCGCCGCCCGCCGCGTCGCCTCGAGCGCGGACGCCCCGAGCGCGGCGAAGCTCTGGTGGCGCTCCTCGGCCTCGGCCTCGGTGATGAGCGAACCCTCGAATCCGCCGGCGGTGTCCATCGGATCCTCGAGCTGCGGGATCACGGTGATGATCTGGAGTTCGGCATCGGAGCGGAGCAGGTCGACCGCGGCGTGCGCCGCGTCGATGGCTCCGGGACTCCCATCGGTGGCTAGCAAGACCTTCACGTCGAGTCTCCGTTCGTTGACATCATGTCGGTTCCCGAAATCGCCATCCGTCAGTCAGCCGTCACTCACATCCGCCGGCATGGTGGCCGGCGACGACCTTGGTGAGGTCGGAGCAGTCCGGCAGACGCCGCAGGATGAGCTGCATCGCATCGACGTAGTCGGCTCGTTGCTCCCTGGCCGTCTTCGCCAGCCCGTCGAGCGCCGCGATCGTCACGACCCAGCGATCGTCGGCCGACTGCGCGGTGAGGAACGCCCGTGGTGTGCTGAAGCCGAAGTCGGCCCCGCTCCCGAGGTGGTCGACCTTCTCGCTGATGAAGTCGGGATGCATCGGACCCTGCACGAGATGGTGCGGCGCGCTGAACCGCCCGACGACGGCGACCGACAGCCGGTCGTTGGTGGCCACGTAGTCGCATTCGGAATTCGTCTGACCAAGGACGGCGGCGTATCCCAACGGAGCAGACGGAGTGCGGTCCTGCCCCTTCGGTGATCCGATCGATGTGTAGAGGTTCGTGTCGGCGAGGAGGGCACAGACACTGAGGACGTGAGGCAGCGGCGCCTCGGTCGTCGTCGTGCGCTGCGTCGTCGACGAGGTCGTAGCCGACTTCGACGCGCCGTTCTTGTGGGTCGAACACGAGGCGAGCAACAGGATTGGCGGCATCAGCACGAGCGTCGCCACCATCAGTCGGGTTCGGTGCATCGGCCCACCGTAGCCGTCGGCACTCGACGCGAAGCCCCGCCGAACACGCTGATATGGTCGCCCGCAATGGGGGTCGACGCCGCGCTGGCGAGGTTCGAGCCGAGGTCAGGTGCGTCGTGGCGCGACCCGTTCACGATGTACGCCGCGTTGCGTGATCACGACCCCGTGCACCACGTCCACGACGGCGACTACTGGGTGCTGTCTCGACACGCGGATGTCATCGAGGCGGCGCGCGACACGCAGCGGTTCTCCTCCGCGCGAGGACTCACCTTCACCTACGACGACGTGAGCGCCGCGGGACTCGATGAGATCTCACCGATGGTCTTCCTCGATCCTCCCGACCACAGCGAGTTCCGCCAACTGGTCGCCCGCGGGTTCACGCCGCGTGCGGTCACCACGGTCGAACCGCAGGTCAGACAATTCGTGCGGGAGCGCCTCGACGACATCGTGCGGGCCGGCGGCGGCGACATCGTGACGACGATGTTCAAACCGCTGCCCACTCTGGTCGTCGGCCACTACCTCGGCGTGCCGGCGAGCGATCGGGCGCGATTCGACGGTTGGGTGCACCGCATCGTCGGCGCGACCTCGAGCGGCGGAGCGCACGCTGTGCTCGACACAGTCGGCGAGGTGTTCGAGTACTTCGGCGACCTCATCGACCGGCGACGCGCCGACCCGCAGGACGACGTGATCTCCGAGTTGGTTGCGGCGGGCGACGGTGTCGGAGTGGCGCCGATGCGGATCCTCGGATTCGCGTTCACGATGATCACCGGAGGCAACGACACAACGACCGGCCTACTCAGCGTCGGCTCTGAGCTGCTCGCCGCGCATTCCGACCAGCAACGCAGGCTCGCGGATCGGCCCGACCTGATCGGCGACGCGGTCACCGAGATGCTGCGTCTCGCGAGCCCGGTCCAGGGTCTCGCCCGAACGACGACCGTCGACGTCGCGGTCGGCGACACCGTCATCCCCGCCGACAAGAAGGTGATGCTCCTGTACGGCTCGGCGAATCGCGACGAGCGGCAATTCGGTGCGACCGCAGGCGACCTCGATGTGACGCGAGCACCGGGGCCGATTCTGACTTTCGGACACGGCGCGCACTACTGCCTGGGCGCCGCCGCCGCGCGGTTGATGGGCCGCGTCACCTTCGAGGAGCTCCTCGCGCGCTGTCCGCGATTCACCGTCGACGCAGCGAACGGACGATTCGCCGACGGACACTTCGTCCGCTGGTACGACTCACTACCGTTCGAGCCCGGCGACGGCTGAACGTGACGTGCCGCTCGCCTCTCAGCGGGCCTTCGGCACGACGCGATGGCCGAACCGAACGCGCGGCGCGCCGAGGGTCAGGCGGATCTTGATGTCGCTCGGCTCGCACTCGAGCACCGCCGCGAGTTGCTCCTTCGCTGCGGCGCGGATCTGCCAGCGCCACCGCGCCTCGATCCTGAATTCGGACTGTCCGTCGACCTTCGCGACCCAGGTCGCGCCCATCCGTGTCGCGACGGCCACGTAGACGTTGTCGGCGTCCTCTGGCTGAGAGCCCTGTTCCCTGTCGTGACGTCGTTGCGCGAGTCGCCGACGGATCTTGCGCGCTGTTCGCGAACGCCACGACCACGGCTTTCGGCTGTAGGAGACGGGGTGCAGCTCCGATCCCATGACACCCCTCCAGCCGTGATCTGTGGTGCCCGGGGTGGGATTCAAACTCCGATCGAGTGGATCCCGCCGTGTCCCGTCTGATCCCGTCGAGGCCCCCGCGCTCATCGAATATGGGCAAGCGTAGTCCGAGCGGTGATGGCCGATGTCAGCTGATCGCGACGCACGTGCGCCGCGATCCGGGGCAAGGGGTTTCGCGCTTTCGACTGACGCGAACAGCGCCACCCACCGCCGGGCAGCTCAGTGATCCTCGAGATGCAACGCGGCCCCTTCAGGGGACATCTCGTCGTCGGTCGGCAACTCGTGGGCCACCAGCTCGGCCACGCCATCGATGCCGCCGCCGTCAGGCGCCAGCAGCTCGCCGTGGAGCCGGCCGTCAGGCGTAGCCGTCTCGATGATCGTCTCGTCCTCGCCGAGCGACTCCTCGTCGTAGAGCTCCGCTGTGTCCTGCTCGTCGTGTTCGGTCACGCAATCTCCTCTGCCGTCGGTCGTGCGCCGCCGTGTACACAGTGTCACTCGGAGGCGGTCCCGGCCCCAGGGCCGAAGGTCACGTGACGAGGTCGCTCTTCAATCGGTTTGACGTCACGGTCGACCCGGGCGTACCTCCCGGCTGAGACCGACGCTCGCGGCCGAGCACGACGATCGGCGTGCTCCGATCAGCGCACTGCCCCGTCATGGTGCTCGGCCGGTCGGTCCTCTGAGCCCTGACAGCTCAGCAGGGCATTGTCCGAAGATTGTACGGGCGTGAAGAGCGTCGGATATGACCTTCGACCCGGGACACTCGGGCGTGCGTTTCGTATCGTCGAATGGGTGCCGCTCATCTATTCCTTCGACCATGTCCACCGCCGCCCGCCCCGCGAGAGTGCCGAACTACTTGGCGGAAAGGGCGCAAACCTCGCCGAGATGGCATCAGCGCTGAAGCTTCCCGTACCGCCGGGCTTCACGATCGTGACCACCGCGTGTCGTCAGTACATGGACGACGGCTGGCCACCCGTCCTCGACACCGAGTTGGCACGCCACGTCGCCCGCCTCGAGAAACGTACGGGCCGCTCGTTCGGTGCGATCGACGATCCACTGCTGGTGTCGGTGCGTTCCGGCGCCCGGTTCTCGATGCCTGGGATGATGGACACGATCCTCAACCTCGGGCTGAATGACCGCACGGTGCGGAGCATGGCGCGTTCGACCGGCGATGACGCCTTCGCCTACCGGTCCTATGCGCGGCTGCTGTCGATGTACGGACGTGTCGTCTTGAACGTCGACGCCGCGGTGTTCGACGATGCCCTCGACGCAGCCAAAGCTGAGGCGGGGGTCGTTGACGATTCCGCACTCAGAGCGGCCGGCTGGCGGTCGCTGTGTCGAGACCACAAGGCGGCGATCCGGGCGGCGGCCCGCCGACCGTTCCCCCAGGACCCGCGATCACAATTGCGTGGAGCGATTGAAGCGGTGTTCCAGTCGTGGAACGGCGCCCGCGCGATCGCCTACCGCGACCGCGAGCACATCAGCCATCACCTCGGCACCGCCGTCAACGTGCAGACCATGGTGTTCGGCAACCGCGACGACCAGTCAGGCACGGGCGTCGCGTTCACCCGCGACGCCGCAACCGGCGAGAACGTCCCCTACGGCGACTTCCTGGTCAATGCCCAAGGCGAGGACGTGGTCGCCGGCGTGCGGATCACCGAGCCGTTGGCCGCGCTGGCGGACCGCTTCCCCGAGATCTACGGCGAGCTGTCGGGTTACATGAACCGCCTCGAGGCCCACTACCGCGACATGTTGGATCTCGAGTTCACCATCGAGCAGGGCAAGCTCTGGATGTTGCAGGTCAGAGTCGGAAAGCGGACCGGCGTCGCCGCCCTTCGGATGGCGGTCGAGATGACCACCGACGTTGCCATCAAGCTCAGCCGATCTGACGCGGTCGCCCGCATCACCCCCGAGCACCTCGATCAGATCCTCCATCCGCGCATCAGCGGCGACGAGCTCGTTCCGCTCACAACCGGGCTGGCCGCGTCGCCGGGCGCGGCAGTCGGCGTGGCTGTCTTCACCGCCGACGACGCGGTCTCCCGTGCCCACGCCGGCCAGTCGGTGATCCTCGTGCGCAAGGAGACCAACCCCGAAGACGTCCACGGCATGCTCGCCGCAGCCGGGATCCTGACGAGTCGCGGCGGGCTCGTGTCCCACGCCGCGGTGGTGGCTCGCGGATGGGGCAAGCCCGCTGTGGTCGGAGCCGATGCTGTCGTCGTCGAGGGCCGTCAGTTCACCGTCGGCGACGTCACGATCAACGAAGGCGACGTCATCACGATCGACGGATCCAACGGCCACGTGATGGTCGGGGCTGCGTCGCTCACGATCCCCGAACCGACCCCCGAGTTCGACACCATCTTGTCGTGGGCCGACAATCTCCGCCGCGGCCGACTGTCGGTGCGGGCCAACGCCGACAACGGGGCCGATGCCGCGCTCGCCCGCCGTTACGGTGCGGAGGGCATCGGGCTGTGCCGTACCGAGCACATGTTCCTCCGTGCAGACCGTTTGCCGGTCGTCCGCCGCATGATCCTGGCCGACACCGAGCAGGAGCAGGCGGTCGCACTCGAGGAGCTCCGCCGTGTGCAGCGCGTGGACTTCGTGGAAATCCTCGAGGCGATGGACGGCCTGCCAGTGACAGTTCGGCTCTTGGACCCTCCGCTCCACGAGTTTCTGCCGAAGGTCGGCGACCTCGACTTGAAGGCGGCCACCGTCGGACTCTCCCCCGAGGAAGAACGCCTCCGCCTGGCAGCGAGCGAATGGGCAGAAGCCAACCCCATGCTCGGCATCCGAGGCGTGCGACTCGCGGTCATGCGCCCTGGGCTCTATGCCATGCAGGTGCGCGCGTTGCTCGACGCGGTTCGCGATCGGGTGGCCGCCGGAGGCAGGCCGATCGTCGAGGTCATGATCCCACTCACCGTCTCGCGCGAAGAGATGGCGCTTGCCCGCTCATGGGTCATCGCCGCCGCCGAGGAACTCGACGTCACATCAACACTCCTGATCGGCACGATGATCGAGACCCCTCGTGCTGCGTTGGTCGCGGACCAGATGGCGAAAGTGTCGGACTTCTTCAGCTTCGGCACCAACGACCTGACGCAGATGACGTTCGGCTTCAGCCGCGACGACGTCGAAGCCAAGATGATGCCCCGCTACGTCGCCGCAGGCTTGCTCGAGGGCGATCCGTTCGAGTCGATCGATGTCGACGGCGTCGGCCGCCTGGTCCGCTCAGCGGTCGAGCAGGCCAGATCGGTGAAGCGTCGCATCCCGATCGGCGTGTGCGGCGAGCACGGGGGTGACCCGGCGTCGATCCGATTTTTCGTCGAGGCCGGCTTCGACTACGTGTCCTGCTCGCCTTACAGGGTGCCCGTCGCACGCCTCGCCGCAGCCCACGCCGTCATCGGCACCGACGGAGACACCCGTTGACGAGCAGAGGTCGGTACATCATGCCCGGCCCGACCTGAGCGAATGGCGGTCTCGTCGGCGTCTCAGCTCAGGTGGTCGTACTCGGACCCGGGCTCGAACTCCATGAGCTGATGTACGGCCTCGACGGGCGAAAGTGATCCCTTCAAGACGGCATCGACCTTCCGGCTGATCGGCATCGGCACACCAAGCCGGTGCGCGAGTGCGACAATCGCCGGGGTGGTGGTCACTCCCTCGGCCACCATCATCATTTTCGCCGTGATCTCATCGAGCGGTCGACCTTTCCCGAGCTCCTCACCGACGTGGCGGTTGCGGCTCTGGGGGCTGCTGCACGTTGCGGTCAGGTCGCCGTTGCCGGCCAGGCCGAGAAAGGTGATCGGGCTGGCCCCCAGCGCGACACCCAACCGGGCTATTTCGGCCAGCCCGCGGGTGATGAGCGCTGCCTTGGTGTTCCAGCCGTATCCGAGGCCATCGCCGATTCCGGCCGCGATGGCGATCACGTTCTTGACCGCACCCCCGACCTCGCATCCGATGACGTCGTGGTTGGTGAACACGCGGAACGACTCCGTCGTGATCGCATGGCAGAGCCGTTGTGCGCGCGCTTCGTCCGGGCAGGCCAGGACCGTGGCGGACGGCTGGCCGGCCATCACTTCCCGGGCGAGGTTCGGGCCCGACAACACGCAGACCCGGGCGCTGTCGTGGTCGAGCACGTCGAGGATGACCTCGGTCATGCGGAAGCCAGTCTCGAACTCGATGCCCTTGGTCACGCTCACAAGATCAGCCGTCGACGGCACGAACGGGCCCGCGAGCTCGACGACGGACCGGAAGTAGCGCGACGGGACTGCGAACACCACGAACTCAGCGGACGCCAACGCCACCTCGAGGTTGGTTGTCGACCGTAGCGCTGGACACAGCTCGAAGTCCGGGAGGTACGTCGAGTTGCGGTGGTGCAACATCACCTCATCGGCGACCGAACCGTCGCGAGCCCACAGCGTCGTGTCGTTGCCCGTCGCGAACGACGACGCCAACGTCGTGCCCCACGATCCGGCCCCGAGTACGACGGTTTTCATGGTCGCAGCGGAACGGCGATGTCGCGACCACAGGCAGTCCTACGAGCTGGCATCGTGGCGGTTGAAGCGTATGTGCACGTCGGATCCCACCGCGTCGCGCACGCTGTGCGCCAACGTGAGTGGGTCGAACCGGTCCACATTCTCGGCGAGTCGCTCGAGTCGCCCGACCAGCTCGTCGTCGCCCAAGAGACGGCCGTCGTCGAGCCAGCATGTGACCTCTCGTCCGCGTATCTGCGTCGCGAACTCGAGCCCGACATTCAATATCGCTTCGACACTGGGTACCGCCGTGTCACTCACGTGCCGACAACTGCCGGCATGGGCGCGTCGTGGTGTCCGAAGATGACCTCGCCGGTCACCGGTCGTGCCAGGTCGGCGAGATCGGCAGACAGATTGATCAGGAGGTCATCGACGGTGACCACTCCGACAAACTCGTCACCCCGCACCACCGCCAAGCGGCGCAGCCCATGAGTGCGAAAGATCCCGAACGCATCGTGCACGTCGGCATCGGCATCAATGGTCACCACCGGGGTACTCATCACGCTGTCGATGCGAGCGTCAGCCGGCATCCCGTGAGCGAGCGCCCGGCATACCAAGTCGCGGTCCGTCACGATCCCTACCAGGCGACCGTTGTCGACCACGGCGAGGGCACCCATCCCGGACTGCTCCATCAACGCCGCGCAATCTCGCAGCGCTCGCTCTGGCTCGACTCCCACTCCCGTTGCGCGTACGGCCTCGATCGTCTTCATGTTCCTACCTCCGTTGCTGTCATCCTCCTCTCTGCGACCCGATCTCGACAGGGCCCAATGTCACCAAACCTCGCGTCGAGACCGAGGGGGCAGTCACGCTCGGCCTCTCGGACAGCGCTTTCTGAACTCGGTGCCATTCGGCCCTACAAGCCCTCGCCGAACTCCGTTTCACTCAACCCGTACCGTCGCACCGGTATCCAGTCGTCGATCGCACGAATCGGTTGCCGGAGGAGACACACATGTTGGATCAGCCCGCCGCCGTCGCGATGACTTCGCCCACTGGTTCTGCGCGTCGTTCGTCACATCACGTTGCCGAGCTGGTTCGCCGCCATCCGATCGCCGCGTACGCGTTCGTCGCGTACGGGCTGAGTTGGGCGTGGTGGCTCCCCATTGCTTTCCGCCATCAGGTCGTCGCCAAGGGCAGCGGGTGGCCCACGCACTTCCCGGGCCTTCTCGGCCCGATGATCGCCGCGCTCGGCATCACCGCGCTCGTCTCCGGTCGCGACGGCGTGCGCGACCTCGGCCAACGGATGTTCCGGTGGCGGATCGGCGCGAGGGGCTGGGCGCTGGCCCTCGGCACTCCGCTCCTTCTTCTCGCCGTTGGCCTCGCCGTCGACTCGCAACGGTCGTGGGCCGGACTCGGGATCTTCAATGGACTCCCCCGCTTCGGGCCGTTGTCCGTGTGGGCGGCGCTCGTGTTCATCAACGGGATCGGCGAAGAAGCCGGCTGGCGGGGCTTCGTCCTCCCACGGCTCCGAGAACGTCACGGGCTCGTCGGTTCCAGCCTGCTCCTCGCACTCATCTGGGGCGCGTGGCACATCCCCTTGTTCGCCATCCTCGAGACGTTCCGCGGGTTCAACGCCGGCACCCTCGTCGGGTTCCTCATCGGACTCGCCTGCGGATCCCTCGTCCTCGCCTGGCTGTACGAGTACACCGGCGCCAGCGTCCTCGCGACCGCGGTATGGCACGGCACTTACAACGTCGCCGCGGCCACCGGCGACTCCGCGATCCGCAGTGCCATCGTCACCACCGTCGTCATCCTTTGGGCCCTGCTGATCGTCGTTCGCAACAGGCATCGCACCCCGCTCGGCGACGTCCGCTGATGGGGGCCGACGTCGAAGTGACCACACTGACCGACCTCGCCTGGGCGGAAGTCGATGTCGTCCTCGCCGATGGCGGTGTGGTTCACCTTCGACCCATCCATCCCGGCGACGGTGATCGTCTTCGCGCGTTTCACGCCCACCTTTCGCCCGAGACCCGCGAAATGCGCTTCTTCAATCGTCAACCGACGCTGTCAGACCACGAGGTCGAACGCTTCACGAACGTCGACTACGACCGCCGGCTCGCGTTCGTGGCCGAACTCCATGGCCAGCTCATCGCCGTCGGCCGCTACGACGCCGACCCGGAACGCGGCGACGGCGCCGAGGTCGCGTTCGTCGTCCAAGACGAGCATCAGGGCCGCGGTATCGGGAGCATCCTGCTCGAGCACCTCGCCGTCGCCGCTCGACGCCGCGGGATCACCCGCTTCCACGCCGACACGCTCGCTGCGAACCAGAAGATGCAGGGCGTCTTCCACGACGCCGGGTATCGGGTGACGACGCGGAGGGAGGGCGGCGTGGTCGGCGTCGAGTTCTCGTTGGTGCAGACGCCGGAATCGGTGGCCGCCATCGAGGCTCGCGAGCATCACGCCGAGGCTGCTTCGATCTCGCGGCTCCTGAGGCCGCGCTCGATCGCGGTCGTCGGCGCAGGGCATCGCGCCGGCTCGATCGGCCACGAGCTGTTCGTCAACCTGATCCGGCACGGATTCAACGGCCCGGTCTATCCGGTGAACCCAACCGCCCGTTCGGTCGCCAGCGTGCGGGCCTGGCCGAGCATTGCGGACGTGCCCGACGACATCGATGTGGCGGTCCTCGCAGTGCCGCCCGAGCGGGTGCTCGACGTCGTCGAGCAATGCGCCCAAAAAGGCGTGAAGGGTCTGGTCATCATCAGTGGCGGCTTCGCTGAGCTCGGCGAGCACGGCGCACTCCTCGAGCGCGAGGTCATCGCTGCAGCGCGCCGCGCGGGAATGCGGGTCATCGGGCCCAACTGCATCGGTATCGTCAACACCGACCCGGACGTCGCCATGAATGCCACCTTCGCAGACGTCGCGCCCCGACGGGGCCGGGTGGGATTCCTCTCGCAATCGGGGGCCCTCGGCGTTGCCGTACTGGCCGCAGCAGAGGGGACCGGGTTGGGCGTGTCCACCTTCGTGTCGGTCGGCAACAAGGCCGACATCAGCGGCAACGACCTACTCCAGTACTGGGAGGACGATCCCGACACCGACGTCGTCCTGCTCTACCTGGAATCGTTCGGCAACCCACGGAAGTTCAGCAGGATCGCCCGCCGAGTCTCCCGACACAAGCCCATCGTCGCGGTGAAGAGCGGACGCACCGCGATCGGGATCCGATCCGCGTCATCGCACACCGCCGCACTTGGAAGCCCCGACCGATCGGTCGACGCGTTGTTCCGGCAGACCGGGGTGATCCGTGTCGCGACGTTGCAGGCAATGCTCGACGTCGCCCAGGTGCTCGCCGGCCAGCCGCTGCCAGCTGGACCGCGTGTCGCGATCATCGGAAACTCGGGAGGCCCGGCCATCCTCGCCGCGGACGCGTGCGCCGACGCCGGGCTCGAGGTGCCGCTCCTCGACGACGCGACACAACAGGCCCTCGCCGCCTTGGTCAGCCCCAACGCCGCGCTCGACAACCCGATCGACATGACCGCAGCCGCCGGCGCCGCCGAGTACTCGGCGGCACTGACGGTGTTGCTCGATGATGTGATGATCGATGCAGTGATCGTGATCTTCACGCCGACCGTCGTCGCCGGCACCGACCCGATCGCAGAAGCAGTCGCCGCCGTCGCCGCGTCGGCCTCCAAACCGGTCGTGGCCAACTTCCTTGCCACACCGTCTCCGCCGCGGGCCCTCGTCGAGGCAACCCGACCGGTGCCCTACTTCCCGGCGGTCGAGGAAGCCGTGGCGGCCCTCGGGGCAGCGGCCCGCTACGCCGCCTGGCGGCGCCGCCCCGAGGGGATCCGGCTTCCATCGAACCCAGAGGCCCGCAGCGCCGGACGCACCATCACCGCCCGAGCGCTCGCCGGATCACCCCACGGCCGCTGGCTCGACCCCAGCGAGGTCGACGCCCTCCTCCGCGCCTACGGGATTCCAACCATTCCCACGACCGAAGTCACCTCGCTCGCCGCCGCCGTCGCGGCGTCCGCTGCGATCGACGGGCCGATCGCGTTGAAGGCGGTCGGCGCCACGATCATCCACAAGACCGACATCGGTGCGATCGCGCTCGACCTGATCGGGGTGGACGCGGTGACGGCCGCCTACCACCGGATGTCTGCCTCGCTTGGCGACGCCATGACCGGCGCCGTCGTGCAACCAATGGCCGATCCAGGTATCGAGACGATCGTGGGGATCACCCAGGACCCGGCCTTCGGGCCGCTGGTGATGTTCGGCCTGGGCGGGATCGCCGCCGAACTCCTTGACGACGTCGCGTTCCGCGTCGCGCCCCTCACAGATCTCGACGCCGCAGAGCTCATTCGCGAACCGAGGTCCTCGCCGCTCCTGTTCGGCTACCGCGGAGCGGAGCCCGCGGCGGTCGACGCGCTGCTCGACCTCCTCGGTCGAGTCGGCGCGCTGGCCGACGAGCAGCTCGACATCGCCGAGCTCGACTTCAACCCGGTTCGGGTCTCGAGCGACGCGGCGGTGGTACTGGATGCCCGGATCCGGGTCGCGCCGTCCTCGAACCCCGAACAGACCCGTCGACTTCGATGATTTCAGGTTCGCGGACACCGGTGGCGCCACCGAGCACTACGACATCGGAGGTCGACCCGCGCGGTCCGGTCGACCTGCTGCTTCGACAACTGGATTCTCGACCGGAGGGTCTCAGCGAGCAGGAGGTCGCTCGGCGGCAGCTGATCTCGGGGCGAAATGAGCTCGAGCAGCGGGACACGACGTCGTGGCCCAGAGAACTGCTCCGCCAGTTCAGCCACCCGTTGGCGCTGCTGTTGTGGATGGCGGCGATGCTCGCCGCCATCACCGGTTCGCGGGCCGTAGCGCTTTCGATCGTGGCCGTCATCGTGCTCAACGCCGTGTTCGCGTTTGTCCAGGAGCAACAGGCCGAGCGCGCGGTCGAGCTGCTCAGCCGTTACCTGCCTCCGCAGGCCAGCGTGATCAGAGGCGGACGAAGGCAGGTGATCGATGCCGTCGAACTGGTCCCCGGCGACATCCTGGTCATCACCGAGGGTGAGCGTGTCTCGGCTGACGCACGACTCCTCGACGGCAGCGTCGAGGTGGACTCCTCGACCCTGACCGGCGAATCGGTCCCCGTCGTTCGCGCCGCCGGTGCCGACGACGGGGGCGCGTACCTGGATGCGCTCGACCTGGTGTTCAGCGGCGCAACATGCACCGCAGGCGACGCGCACGCCGTGGTGTTCGCCACCGGGATGCACACCCAGCTCGGCCGCATCGCGGAACTCTCCCAGCAGGTCGTCCGTTCGGAGAGCCCACTCGAGCGCGAGGTCCGGCGTGTGGCATGGATCATCGCCCTCGTCGCCGTCGTGATCGGGATCGCGTTCCTTCCGTTGGGGACGCTCGCTGCCGGCTTGTCGTTCTCCGCTGCTGCGGTGTTCGCCGTCGGCCTCTTGGTGGGCAACGTCCCCGAGGGGCTGCTGCCGACCATCACGCTCGCCCTGGGGGTCGGAGTACGGGTCCTCGCCCGCCAAGGAGCGCTGGTCAAGCGCCTCAGCGCGGTCGAAACCCTCGGGTCGACGACGGTGATCTGCACCGACAAGACCGGCACCCTGACCGAGAACCGGATGCACGCCGTTGCGGTGTGGACAATGGCGGGCGCCACCGACCTCGAGACACCCGGATCGAACACCGAGCAACGCGCCGATCCTGCGCTTGATGCCATGGCCGTGGCGCTGGCCCGTTGCACATCGGCGACCATCGAGAGCGCCGACGCGACGTCAGCGGTCGGCGATCCCACCGAGACGGCGCTGCTGCTCGCCGCCCGACGGATGGGTGCCGATGTCGCGGCCGCGACCCGGGAGCAATCGTGCCGAACGGTGTTCCATTTCGACCCCACCCTGAAACTGATGTCAACCGTCGACGACGTCAACGGTATCCAGTGGGTGCACACGAAGGGGGCGCCCGAGGCGGTGTTGGCTCGTTGCACGACGATCATCAACGACGACAGCACCGAGCTTCCCATGGGCGACGAGCAGCGTTCGATCGTGAACGGTCATGTGACCGATCGGGCCGCCGAGGGTTTGCGCGTGCTTGCCATAGCCCGGCGTGTGGCGACCGGCGAACTGCCGCTGACCCGGTCCGACGCCGAGTCAGGGCTGTGTCTGGTGGGGTTTGTCAGCTTGCTCGACGCACCGCGACCCGAGGTCGCCGATGCGGTCGCGCTCTGTCATCAGGCCGGGATCCGGATCATCGTCGTCACCGGAGACAACGGCTTGACGGCCCAGGCCGTCGCTCGGCGCGTCGGCATCGATGCGGATCTGATCGTCAACGGCACCGACCTCGACGCGATGAACGACGCCGAGCTGAACCACATCCTCACCGAACACCGCGAAGTCATCTTCGCTCGCAACTCGCCCGAGGGAAAGCTACGCATCGCCGAGACGCTCAAGGGCCTGGACGAGGTCGTCGCGATGACGGGCGACGGGGTCAACGACGCCCCAGCCCTCAAGCGGGCCGACATCGGCATCGCGATGGGCCGCTCGGGCACCGACGTCGCCCGCGATGCCGCCACGATGATCCTGACCGACGACAATTTCGCCAGCATCGTCGTCGCTGTCGCCGAGGGACGCAGGGTCTACGAGAACGTCCGCAAGTTCATCTTCTACATCTTCGTGCACGCGACACCCGAGGTCGCACCGTTCCTGCTCTACGCGGTGAGCGGGGGAAGGATCCCCCTGCCCCTGCCCGTGCTGCAGATTCTTGCCATCGACCTGGGCACCGAGACCCTCCCGGCGCTCGCTCTCGGTCGGGAGCCGGCCGAGCCAGGTCTGATGAACCGTCCCCCACGGCCCCGCCACGAGGGGGTCATCCGCCCGGCCATGCTCATCCGGGCGTGGGTGTACCTCGGCCTGCTCTCCGCCGCACTGGTCATCGGCGGCTACTTCTTCGTTCTCGCCCGCGCCGGCTGGCATCCGGGGGACGCCGTCGGAGCCGGAAGCACCCTGCATCACACCTATCAGCAGGCCACCACGATGACGTTCCTTGGCATCGTTGCCTGCCAGATCGGCACCGCATTCGCGGCGCGCACCGAGCGAGCGTCGCTGCGCGAGGTCGGCGTCACGACCAACCGGCTCCTGCTCTGGGGCATCGCGTTCGAGGTCGCGTTCGCCGCCGCCGTGACCGCACTTCCGGGGCTACGCACCGTGTTCGGCACCAGCCCGCCCCCCTTGATCGCTCTGCCCCTCCTCGCGTCGTTCCCCGTCATCGTCTGGGGTGCCGACGAACTCCGACGCTGGCTGATCCGGCGCCACCAACACATCGACGAGCCCGCCGAACACGACGGTGAGCGGATCGGTGACCTACGCCTCTCACAGTCGGTTGAGCTGATCCGTAGCGTTGCGAACGTGTCCCGGCAGTCCGGGCCCGAGGAGGCGCAGCCATGAAAGCCATCGTGTATCACGGCCCGGGAGACAAGGCTTGGGAAGAGGTCCCCGATCCCATCCTCATCGACGAGACCGATGCCATCATCCGCGTGCATGCGGTCACGATCTGCGGCACCGATCTGCACATCCTCAAAGGCGACGTTCCTGCAGTCACCCAGGGCCGGATCCTCGGCCACGAAGCGGTCGGGACCGTCGACTCGGTGGGTGTCGGCGTCAAAACCCTCAAACCCGGTGACCGAGTCCTGATCTCGTGCATCACCGCATGTGGCTCATGCCGCTACTGCCGCGAAGGCAGCTTCGGACAGTGCCTCGGCGGCGGAGGGTGGATCCTCGGCCACAAGATCGATGGCACCCAAGCCGAGCTTGTGCGTGTCCCGTTCGCCGACACGTCCACTTACCCGATTCCCGACGGGGTGACCGACGAGCAGATCCTGATGCTGGCCGACATTCTCCCGACCGGGTACGAGGTGGGTGTGTTGAACGGTCACGTTCAGCCAGGTGACGTCGTTGCTGTCGTCGGGGCTGGGCCGATCGGCCTGTCTGCGATCATGGGATCGAAATTGTTCAGCCCGAGCCGCATCGTCGCCATCGACCTGGCCGACACCCGCCTCGATGCCGCCAAACAGTTCGGCGCGGATGTCGTGATCAACAACACGCACCGTGACGCCGTCGCCGAGGCAACGTCACGATCACGACCGGCCTCGTTGACACGTACTCCACCCCAACCCTGCTCCGGTTGGCACAAGGCCACCAGATGGACCTCGACCGCTTCGTCACGCACCACTTCACCTTCGACCAGTTCGACGACGCCTACGACGTGTTCTCACGCCCCGCCGACACCGGCGCCCTCAAAGTCGTCCTCACCCGGAATTCGCCCGAGGGACTGCTGCACGATCTGGTGACATCTTGACTCAGGCCGATCGTGAGCGTTCCAGTCGCCTCTGCTCGTACAAGGCCTCGTCCGCCCTGCGCACCATGGCGTCAACAGTTTCACCTTCGCGCAGGTCGACGACTCCCGCAGTCACCGAACCGTGCTCGGACGCTGCGGCCAACGCCGTGTTGACGATCTCCATTCGGGACGCCGCTTCGACCATGTCCATACCGGCAAGAACGCACACAAACTCGTCGCCCCCGTACCGGATGATCAGGTCGTAGGACCGCAGCTTCGTTCGCAGAGTGTCGGTCACCTGAACCAGCATCCGGTCGCCAGCGGCGTGGCCCTGCAGGTCATTGATCATCTTGAGACCGTCGACGTCCACGAACGCCAAGGCCAACGGCTGACCCGTACGACCGGCACGGGCGACCTCACGCTCCAGCTCCAACGACCCCGCACCCCGCAAATGGGCGCCAGTGAGCGGGTCGCGCGAGTCACGTTCGCGGTCTCTCGCCGACGCGTCGCGATCTGTCATCGCGGTTCCCCTGTCGAGCTGGGCGTGGGACCGCTCGTCGGCCCCGGCCCCGCGATCCGCCAACGACATGCTGCGCTCTGCTTCGCCTCGAGTTCGTTCTCCCGCACCAGCAGCACGATCCTCG
>JAYTFP010000214.1:0-16782 GCA_043734285.1 Acidimicrobiaceae bacterium | reverse complement strand
CCCGGCGTACTCGAGTTCCTCGAGCTGCACTCGCTCACTCCGGGGACCGACGGTGTCGTCACCGGTCACGAGGTCGATGGGCGCATCTCGGTCGAGATCGCCGGCCACTCGGTCGACATCGAGTCGTTCGCCAGCGGGCGCATCCTCGTCAAGGCCGGCTGAGGGCCTGCCTGACCGATCACCGGTTGAGGCGGACGACCGAGGCACTCCCCACGCTCTGGTAGCGGCCGGGCGTGCAGGTCAACACGATGATCTGGCAGTCACGGGCCGCGACCGCGAGCGCCGCGCCCATGCGATCGAGGCGCGATGGGTCGGTCCAGCCGAGCGCGTCGTCGAGGATGACCGGCGCCCCGCCGTCGCCACTGACGAGCGCCGCACACGCGAGACGGCTGAGGATGGCCAACTGCTCGCGAGCGCCGACGCTGAGCTGTTCGACGTCGAGCGTGACGCCGTCGAGGGTGCGGGTGGCGAGGCGCAGCTCACGATCGAGCGTGACCTCGAACGTCGGACCGAAGACCAACTTGCCGAGTCGCTCGATCTTGTTCTGGAACGGCGCCAGATACCGGTCACGCGCCTCGTCGCGCCGTGTCGCGAACGCGGCGTACAGCACCCTCGCCGCCTCGGCCCGCGACTCGAGCCGGTCGTGCTCGATCTGGAGATGCGCGACCTGACGCTCGGCGTCACCGAGCAGCTCGGCCAGTCCTTGCTCTCCCTTGACCTCGAGTTCGACCTCGAGCTTGAGTCGGCTCTCGTTGAGCTCGAGCAGCTCGTTGGCAGCCCGTCGACGTGCGTCGCGTGCGTTCTGCAACAGATCGGCAACGGTCTCGGGATCGTCACTGGCGAGCGCGGCTCTGGCCTCGTCGAGCGCCGCGGCCGCTGCTGCAACGACGACGGCAGCAGCAGCCAACTCGGCCCCGAGTTGATCGTCGGCGCGTCGCTCGCGATCGTCGGCGAGCCGCACCTCGACCTGCGCCAGCGTCGACTCGAATTGCTCGACACGTGCCCGCAACGAGACACCTTCGTGCTGCGCAAGCTGCAACTCGGCGCTGACCGCGGCGGCCAACTCTTCACAGCGCTGGAACTCGACGCGCCGGTCGTCGAGCTCGTCGCCGATCTGGTGGACCACGAGCTGGGCCTGGTCGAGATCGACCGGCATGCGCGTCTCGGTTGCTCGCTCGGCGATGTAGTCGCGGAGCCGACCACCGAGACGCTCGATCTTCGCCGTGAGGCTCTCGAGGGTCAGGTCGCGGAGGTCTTGGCGGATGCTCGCGGTCGCCTCGCCGCTGACTCGCTCGGCCTCGTCACGTCTCGCGACCGCTTGCCTCGCCTCGGCGAGATCCGCAACTGCAGCAGTCATGCACAGCTGTCGGAGCACGGAATGGGCCTCGGCGAGACGCTCGGCCGCAGCGCGGGCATCGCCGCCGGCACTGACGTGGACGCGGGCCACCCCAGGCACGACGATCTCGATCACGTCGGCGACAACGCGCTGCTCGACGGCGCCGGCCACCAACGTGAGGAGGTCGCCATCGACCTCGATCGCCGAGCCGTCGAGAGAGGTGAGCTCGACCTGGCTCGCCCCGTGGGCCGCGGCGGCCTCGGCCTGGAGCACGCGAACCTGCGCCGCCTCGATCGCGGCGAGCATCTCGCGGTCGACGCGGGCCGCTTCGAGGGTCGCATCGGCGAGCGTCAGACGACGCTGGGCATCGAGCACCCGATCGCTGCGTTCGGTGAGCTGAGCGATCTCGATCTCACCACGACGGTGGTCGCGGTCGTCGCACGCCAACCGATAGCCGCGTTCGGCGTCGACCAGTGCCCGCTTCGCGCCTGCGACGGCGAGGTGCAGCTCGTCGCTGCGTTGGCGGACCGCAGCAAGCTCTGGCTGTGCACGCGATGACTCGTCGACGAGCGCGGCGAGCCGTGCGCGGGCCGCCTCGACCTCGGCGAGCAGAGCATTGCGGCGCACCGATTCGTCGCTACTGCGATCGAGGCGCGCCACGGCGGCCTCGTGATCGGACGCCAACAATCGCAGCGCCCCCTGCCGACGCTCGATCGACTCCCACCGCTGAGCGAGATCGGTCTCGAGGCGGCTCTGTTCGGCCTCGTTGACGGTGACCACGCGCGCCTGACCGCGGAGTTGCTCGACCTGGACCGCAGCGGCCTCGAGGTGGCGAAGCTGCTCTTCGGCGGCGTCGACCTCGGCTCGCGCCGCCGAGAGCTGGGCTGCCAGCTGGTCTCGCTCGCCCTTTCGCAGGCCGGTCGGCGTCCAGTAGCGCTCACGCTCGGCCGTGATGCGACTGAACAGATCGTCTTCGCGGTCGCCACCCTGCTCGCCACCGAGGGCCAGGTCGAGCGCCCGGCCGAGGGACGGGACGTCGAAGCCGGGGATGCGCAGATCGACACCCTGCTCGAGGCGAAGCGCGGTGAAGAGTTGCTCGTCGAGCGTTTCGGCCAGCATCTCTTTCACTCGGTCGTGCGCGTCGCGGCCGACGAGGTTCTCGCGCTTGGGCTCGATGATCGCCAGCTCGGTCTTGCGTTGGCGATGCCACCGCTTCACCAACACGAAACGGTAGGGGCCGGTCGACATCTCGATCTCGACCTCGGCACCCTCGTCTCGGTGGACCGGACGAATCGACCGCACCTTCTGACTGGTCGCGGAATCGGGGACGTTCAGGACGAGATCGATCGACTCGGCGATGCAGGACTTGCCCACCTCGTTGTCGCCCTCGATGATCGTGACACCGGTCTCGGGAAACGTGACCGTCGACTCGACAACGCCGCGGAAGTTGCGAAGGACGATGCGGTGGATTCTCACGCCGGCACCCTGGCCAGTCGGTAGAGGAGCGCGAGCGCATCAGCGGCGGCAATGGCCGAATCGTCGCGACCCCCCGCGGCCTCGCGCAGATCGATCAGCGCGCCGGCAGCGAAGCCGCTGAGCCCCAACGAGTCGAAGTCGTCATCGTCGGGCAGCACCACGAGATCGGTGCGGAGCTGGCAGCGCTCGAGTGCGCCGAGCAGATCGGTGTGGTGCTCGAGGATCTCGTCGAGGTAGGTCGCGTCGGCCAGCGAGAGTTGACCGACCACCGCGACCTTCAAGATCGTTCGTTCTTTGTCGGGCAGCTCGCTCAGCCACACCCCGAGCCGGTCGCAATCGGCGCGGCCGGCGACGTCGACGTCGTGGCGCAGGTATCGCCACGAACCCACGTGGTGTGCGATGACCTCGCAGTGCGACTCGTCGAGGTCGACGATCAGCGTGTTGCCGGGATCGGTCTCGTCATAGTCGGTCGGTTCGGGGGTGCCGGAGTACCAGACGCGTCGAGTAGTGCCAACGTCGGTTGTCGAGTGGCGGTCGCCGAGTGCCACGTAGTGGACGCGGCCCTGACCGATCGCCTCCTCGAGGCCGGCGAGCGAGATCAGCGCCGGATCGCTGGATTCGGGCGTCAACGCGTCGACCGCGCCGTGCGCGACGAGGATGCGAATGCGTTCGGGCATCGCGGCAGCCGACAGCGGTAGTTGCGTCAGGTCGCTGACCGGGCGCTTGGATGTCCACGGTGCGGCGACGATCTCGACATCCTCGGCGACCGGTACCGACCGCCCGTCGGTCAGCACCACCACGTTCGGCGGGCAGTGCTCGACGAACGTGCGCGATCGCATGACCGACGCCGCGTCGAGCGGGTCGTGGTTGCCCGGCAGGAGGTAGAAGGTGATGCTGGGCGTGGCACCCATCGCCTCGAGGGCCCTGACCACGATCTGGCGGCGCACATGGTTGGTCTCGAACACGTCGCCGCAGACGACGACGAAACCGCAGCGCTGCTCGACGGCGAGCGCACCGATGGCGCGCACCACGTCGAGGCGCGCGCCGTCGAAGCGGGCCTGGGCCTCGGCGCTCAGGAAATGACGGGTCATCCCCAGTTGCCAATCAGCGGTGTGCACGAACCTGGTCACGAGAACCTCCTCGCCAGGACAGTAAACGTGGCCACTGACATTGAAGCCTGGGGCGGCCACAGGCCCGTGGATGGCAGCGCAGGAGCTAATCCGCTCCCCACAGGCGCGCACCGAGTCCGGATGCGCGGGCGACCGGCTGGGCGATGGCCTCGCGGAAGGCTTCCTCCGTCGCAACCAGCGTGACTCGAAATCGACCCCGCGTCACCGCGGTGTAGAGCAGCTCACGACTGAGGATCGGCGAGCCGGCCGCCGGCAGCGAGACCACGACATGGTCGAATTCGGACCCCTGACTCTTGTGGATCGTCATGGCCCACCAGGTCTCGACCGAGTCGAGTCGGGACGTCGGAACACGACGCACCCCGCCCGGAGTCGGGAACGCGACCGACACTCCCGAACCGTCGGGCTCGGGGACCACGAGACCGACGTCGCCGTTCGAGACCTTCGTGAGCGGATCATTCGCCGTGACCATGATCGGCCGGCCCGGATACCAGCGCCGACGACGGCGCACGTCGGGAAACTCGGCGACGACACGGGCTTCGATGAGGTCGCTCCAGTCGTACAGACCTTGCGGGCGATGACGGGTCGCACACAGCACCTTGATCATCGACGCGGCGTCGAGCGCTCGAGTCGCCTCGCCGGCACGACCGAACCGCACCACCTCGATCGCAGCGGCGGACACCGAGTCGAGGAGGCGACCCATCGCCCCGCGGTCATCGGGGCGCACCCAGCTCAGATCGTCGCGCGATCCGCTGAGCAACCTCAACGCGCCCGCCGCGTCGCCCGCGCCGACGGCGGTCGCCAGCTCAGCGATACCGCTGTCGTCGGTGAATCGATGGACGCGTTGCAGGACCGTGACTCGATCGGCCATCGGACCGGATCGGTTCACCCCGACGATGTCGCTCATCACGGTGCCGGCCTCGACGCTCGACAACTGGAACGGGTCGCCCACGAGCACGACACGAGCGTCGGGTCGCACGGCATCGAGCAGCCGTGCCATCAACGGTAGGGAGACCATGGACATCTCGTCGATCACGACCACGTCGTGGGGCAGGGGGTTGCGCCGATCGTGTCGAAACCTCAGTCCGCCCAACGAGCCCAGTAGGCGGTGGATGGTGGTCGCCTCCGTCGCTCGAAGCACTGCGTCGACGGCGGGGCTGAGCGTGGCCTGCTCGACCGCCAGGTGAATCGCCTCGGTCATACGCGCCGCGGCCTTGCCGGTCGGCGCGGCGAGAGCCACGGAGACCGATCGCTCCTCGACCGCGGCCACGTCGTGGATGGCAGCGAGGAGCCGCGCCACGGTGCGGGTCTTGCCCGTGCCCGGTCCGCCGGCGATCACGGCGAGTCGCGAGCCCAACGCGACCTCGGCCGCCCGACGTTGCAGATCGGGAGATGAGGGGTCGTCGGCGCCGAAGTACCGATCGAGGATCTCGCGCAACGCGTCCCGACTCGTCGTGGGCGGCTGCGGCGCGCTCGCCCGGGCCAAGAGATCGCGGGCCACCGCCACCTCGTAGGCCCAGTACCGGTGGAGGTACAGATGCACGCCATCGAGAACGAGCGGGCGAAGCGGCTCGACCCACGCCTCTTCGGGGCATGCCACGAGTGAACTCTCGGCCAACGACGTGATCCACACGTTGGGGCTCGGCCAGTCGAGAGGAGTGATGTCGTCGTCGAGGTCGCTGCCGATGTGGGCCGCGACATCAGCGAGTGACACGCAGACATGGCGGACCCGCGCGGCGCGAGCAGCGACGCACAACGCCAGCAACTCCTCTATCGAGCGTGGACCGGTGAGGCGCACGATCGATGCCGCAAGGTGGAGTTCGGCTGGAGCCACCACGCCGGCAGCGACGAAGGGCTCGAGCACCTCGAGACCCGCGGGCACGCGCGCGGAGACGGTGGTGAACGTGTCGGTCACGACGCCCTCGTCGCTTCTGGCCAGCCGTCGAGAAGGTCGCTGACCTCGACGACCAAGCCCGGCGGAACCTCCCACCCGAACACCCCGTACGGCTCGCTGTCGGCTCGCGCCACGTCGGGTCCGGTCATCCCTCGCACGAAGAGATAGGCGGCACCCCCGAGGTGCAACCCGGGGTCGTAGTCGCGCAGGCGCCAGCGGAGGTAACGGTGCAGCGCCACCAGGTAGAGCAGCGCCTGCAGCGGGTAGTGATGGTGCGCCATCGCCGTGGCGAGGCGGTCGGGCCGGTAGTCGTCGGCGACGGCGGGCGCTCCCCACGCGCTCAACCGGTTGGTCTTGTAGTCGACGACGACGAACCTCGGTCGGCCGGATTCGTCGATCACGCGGAGGACCGCGTCGATCGACCCGGTGAGCTGTCCGGCGAGGTCGACGCGGAGCGCCCCCGACGCGAGTTCGTCGGCCCACGGCCGCAGCGGATGGTCGTCCGGGAGGAGGCGGATCAGTACCGCTCCGAGTGCATCGACCGAGGAGCCACCCCCCGCTTGGCCGAGCAGGAGATCGAACGACATCTCGTCGAGCCGATCACCGCGGCCGAAGGACGCCAACGAACGGTCGCCGAGGAGCGGACCGAGTGGCGTCGCGATCGCCTGCTGGAGTCCCGCGACGAGGAGCTCGCGACCGTCGGCATCATTGGCCGTGTCGCCGGCCACGACGCGGGGGGTGAGGTCGAGTCGCTTGCGAGCGAGCTGGCGATCGACCTCGATTCTCAGCGACGCGCCGAGATTTTGATCGGCGAAATCGATCTCCTCGAACACCGAGTGCACCAGCGTGCCGAACGCCGCGCCGGCGGGGAGCATGGCAAGGGCGGAGCCCGACACGATCGAACCCTCGGTCGCCGCGTCGTCGGTGGCGGTCTGCTCATCGTCGGCGCCGGCGTCGGCGAGGGTCTCGTCGTATGGATCGACGTGATCGAGGGATCGGAACTCGCCCGCAGCATGACTGGTGATGGCGGTGAAGGACCAGCGTCGTCGGCGGCGATCGGGCGCGTGGTCGAGACGGGCCGCATGCAATCGGGGCAGCTCGCCGATCACAGAGGGGTCGACCCATCGATCGACTCGTCGCGTCGGTCTGCCGTGCATCGCCATCGCGATGGTTCCTTCGGACCGGTCGACGAGCGGTTGGAGGAGTTCGAGGACCCGGTCGTCGTCGGGAAGGGCGAACTCATCGGCCTCGATTCGCTCGGGGTCGATCACTCCCGCGTCGCGGGCGAACAGGACACGGGCGAGCGCTGTCTTGTCCGAGCCCTGTGCTCGGCTCCACCAGAGCATCGTCTGGTGTTGGGCCCGCGTCAGCGCGACATAGGCGAGACGGAGGTTCTCGCCGAGCGCCTCGCGGCGCGCCAGGTCTTTGCGAACCTGAGCGTCGGCCTTGTCGGGCCACGCCCACGCTGCCTTCGACGACACGTCGACCGTGCGGCGGTTCGTCACGGGGTCGACGTACACCGGCTTGGGATTGCGCCCCCGCCACAACATCGGGCAGCAGACGATCGGGAACTCGAGACCCTTGGCAACCCAGATCGTCATGATCTGCACCGCCTTCGCTTCGGACTCGATGCGACGGGCCGTCACCTCGGTGTCGACCTCGGGATCGATCTCGACCACTGGGGACTCTTCGAGCACCGCCTCGAGCGCGGCGACGCTCACCGGACCCGACGGGTGCGCGCTCTGCATCAACTCGACCACGTGGTCGAGGTCGGTCATGGCGCGGTCGCCATCGGGGCGTGCGAGCACGCGTGCCATCACCCCGCTGTCAGCCCACACGAGCCGGACGAAGGCGGTCACGCCATGGCTCGTCAGTATCTCGGTCCACCGGATGAGACGGTCCTGCACCTCGGCGAGGCGCTCGTCGGTCAGCGCGTCGATCTCAGCAGGGGACCAGCCGACGAACCACGACATCGCCGCGGTACGCGCCCTGCGAGCGTCGGCGGGGCGACTCAGCGCCTGGAGCAGCCAACGCCACTGCTCGGCAGCAGGTGACCCGAGCACGCTCCCGGCGCGAGCGAGCACGGCGGGGATGCCCTGTTTCGTGAACGCCGCCTGCACCGCGTCGGCCTGCGCGCCGGTCTGCACCAGCACGGCGATGTCGGACGGTTCGACCGGACGCGACTTCCCCTCGGCGAGCGGGAGAAGGGCCGAGCCGAGCAGCCCACGGACCTGTTCGACCATGTCCTCGTTGATCGCCCGCTCCGCGCTCGGGGTCTCGAACGCAGACTTGGTCCTCGTGATGCCGCTGCCCATGGCGAGCCGCAACGACAGTGCCGGGAGATCGGTACCGTCGGCGTTGCGCAAGCGGCGATCATCATGACCCGGTGCGGCGTCGACACGAGCGAAAGCGATGGACGGGTCGCCGAACGTCGCGCCGTCGAGGAGATGCTGGGTCGCTTTCAGGACCGCGCCGTCGGAGCGCCAGTTGGTGACGAGCGACCGACGCTCGGACGTAGCGCTCGGGGCGACCGCCTCGACATAGGTGTGCACGTTGGCGCCACGGAACGAGTAGATCGCCTGCTTGGGATCGCCGACCAGCACCAGGGCCGTGCCCCGCGGGTCGGCCATCGCCACCGCGGTGATCGGCACCGCGGTGAACACCTCGCCGAAGATGCCCCACTGCACCGGGTCGGTGTCTTGGAACTCGTCGATGAGCACGACCTTGAACCGGTTGCGCAGTACCTCGATCACGGCGCCGCCCGCCGGTCCGGTGACCGCGTCGCGCAAGGTGACGAGGATGTCGTTGAAGCTCATCGTTCGATCAGTCGACCGACGAAGCTCGATCCGCCTCAAGGCCTGTCGAACCAAGTCGGCGCAGTGCATCGCGATCCCCGCGGTCTGGCGCGGCAGAGGAACGATCACGATGTCGGGCGAGTTGATGGCGGTGTAGACGCCCGCGACCAGATCGAGATGCGACGGCAGGTCGTCGGCGGCCATGCCGGATGCCGCCGCCGACACGAGGACGTCGGCACACGAGTCGGCGATCAGCTGATCATCGTCATCGACGAGCTGAGCGTCGAGGTTGGTGTCTGCCGTGGTGCCCAGCGCGGCCAGCACCTGAACGGCGAAGCCGTGGATCGTCGTGATGGTTGCGGCGTCGAACTCGGTAATGGCTCGCTCGATGCGTTGGAGGCGGACCTGACGCACCGCAGGGTCGGTGGCGTACAGGTACTCGAGCAACTCGTCGTCGGTCACGGGGGCCGAGCCGGCCGCCAGGCGCGCCGCCGCGGCGGTGAGCCGGTCGCGTATGCGAGCGCGCAACTCGCCGGTCGCCGCTCGAGTGAACGTGACGACCAGGAGCTCGCCGGCTGACATGTCGGTCTCGGCGATGAACCGCGTCGCGAGCGCCGCGAGGGCGAACGTCTTACCCGTTCCCGCGCTGGCCTCGATGGCCAGCTTGGTGGTCGGCAGCGGATCGAGCAGCGAGAACTTCGCCTCGTCGTGTCGGCTCATCGCGGCACCGACTTCGCTCGACCGGTTGCCTTGGCACCGGCGCCGGGAACCGCGAGATCGACGATCGATCGTTCGAGCGTGTCCCACAGGTGATGAGCGAAGCGCTGGGCCCGCTGCGTCGCGCCGTTGCCCATCGGATCGTCGGCCTGGCCCGGAAGGTTGAGGACGTCCTCGAAGTCGATGTCGCCGAACACCGCCCGAACGGCCTGGTCGAGGCCGTCGCCCGTCATGTTGTTGCTGTTCCAGTCCTTCTCCGAAGGCTTGCCGAGAGCGATCGCGCGCGAGCACCGGGGGAACAGCGGGATCGGCTCGCGCAAGCCTCGCCGGTAGCAGTCGACGGCGACGGCCAGCGCCTCGAGAGCGAGGGACTGGCGCTCGGCGGGTGCGTCGGTCGATGGCACGAAGTCGAGCACGGTCAGCTTCTTCGAGCCGGACGTGCGGTTCACCGCCAATGATCTCCAGTGGTTACTCGGGTCGCCTGCCACCAGCGCCATGAGGTCGAGCCACACCGCGATGCGATGCTCTGGCTTGCCATTGCTGAAGCTCACACTGGCCGGGCCGAGCTCGTCACCCTCGAGACGACAACTCACCGAGCCGACAATCCGGGTGCCGTCAGCCAGTTCGACATCGACCTCGACCTCGTTGGTGCCCGAGCGCCCCGTCTGCAACCCGCGGGCGACGGCCGTGGTCAACAGCTCGGTGGCCACGGTCTCGACCTCGGCCGCCTTGGCGTCACCCAGTAACCCAGGTGGGAGCGTGCCCATGTGGTCTTCGATGCGGCGCCACTCGTCGACGTCGACATCGTCGAGCATCGCCCGGAGCAGCCGATCGCCGACCCGCCAGCGATCGAGACCGGCGAGTGTCGTCGGCAGCAGCACCGAGAGGGCGTCGTCGGTTCGAGGCAGCCGCAGACCGAGTCGCTCGACCAGGAACGCCTTCACCGGATGCTTCAGGAACGCGTGCAGCGCTCTGAGTTCGATCACATCGGTCGGTCGGGGATCGAGCGGCCTGTCGAGGAACGGCGCGGCAGCCGGCTCGCGACACTGCCGTGCAGAAGCGCCAGCGAGACCGAGCGGATCGAAGCTCCAGGGTTGGTCGGCAATGGTCGGAGTCGACTCGGCCACGCGAAAGTTGCGCTCATCGAACGCCTGTCGTGGATGGTTCGTCTCGAGCAACGCGGCCGCTGCCTTTCGCGACTCGTCGACGAACATCGCCAGGACCGCGTCGCGCAGCTCCGCCACCGCGACTGCGTGAGGGATCTCTTGATTCGTGCGCACATCGCGACCGTCGCGGATGATGATCAGGCGCTGATCAACCGCCAGCACTGCCTCGAGCAGCGATTGACGCGCCTCGCCGCGGGGATCGCGATCACCGATGAACGGTGCGAAGGCAGCGAGATCGTCACCGTCGGCCCACCCACCCGAAAGCGACGCCTGATCCATCCCCAGAAGGATCACCACGCGGTGCGGCACCCACCGCAGTGGAACCATCGACGTGATCGTGACACCCCCTCGGAAGAAATCGGGACGACCCGGTGCACCTCGGAGGCGTTCGCCGAGCAGTGCGCGAACGTCGTCGAAGCTGAGGCTGGTCGAGCTGGCATCGGTGCCGGTCGACGACTGCTCGGTGATCTCGTGAAGAGCGATCGTCAACGCATCGGGCTGCCACGCGACGTCGACCGGCACGTCGAAGAGGGTGTCGGCGGCTTCGGTGAGGAGATCGACCCAGTCGCCGATGGTCCGCTCGTAGCGGACCGCGACCGACAACGTCGTCAGCCGCCACATCACCTCGGCCAGCCGTCCTGCGAGCGAGGTGGCGTCACCCTCGATGCCGTAGGCCGCGACGTCGCCCACGCTGAGCGCCAGATCGTCGATGTCGGAGATCGCGCTGCCCAGGAGCAGCCGGTCGATTGCGCCTCGCCACGAGTTGTTCTCGGTGGTGCCCGTCACCTCGAACGAGTCTCGATGCGCCGAATCGAGCCCCCACCGCACGTAGGTCTCGGACACCCACTCGCCGATGAGGGCCAGATCGTCGTCGGTCAACCTGAAGCGCTGACGGACCGGCATGAGTGCCAGGAAGCCGAGCACCGACGTGGCGTCGAAGCGTCCGGTGACGAGCTCGGTCAAGGCGGCAACCGCGCCGAGGTAGGGGTTCGTGTTGCGCAGCGATCTGTCCGCGATGCGGTACCGCAGCGGTGGCGGTCCCTCGGCGCCGACCGCGGAGGCGCCGCCGCTCACTGCATCAGTGGACGGACCGAAGACCCCTTCGACCAACGGAGCGAACCGCTCCAACGCGGGACAGCACACGACGATGTCGTCTTCGCTCAACGTCGGGTCGTCGGCCAGCGCATGAAGAATGGCATCACGCAACACCTCGACCTGTCGGGTCGAACCGTGGCACGAGTGGAACTGGACCGATCGGTCGAGGTCGTCGATCTGGCGGTCACCAGCCGGCGCGCGATTGAGCCGGATGTCGTCGCGCAGCGCGGCGAGGAGCGGCACCACGCCCGAGCCGCCCTCCGTATCGGCCGGGTACTCCGACCGAGTCACCTCGATCTCCTCACCCGCGGTGAGCAACGCTGTCTCGCGGTGAGGTCGACCCCACGACTTCAGCAGCGGATGGCGGATGAGGTCGCTCGTCGGATCATCGGCTCGCAGCACGGACGGAGTCGCGCCCGATCGCGTGGCCGCGACACGAACCGCGTCAACGGCAGCGATCGATGGCTGGAGCAACAGCAGGTACAGCTCACGGTCGACGGCCAACGCTGTCGCCAGATCGAGAAAGCCACGCCCGCCCGGCAGCACGGTCATGCCGAAGAACGTGAGTCGCTCGGGAAGATCGAGTGCGAGCCGACCGGACGCGATCCGTTCGAGGAGTTCGGGCATCCGCTCGGGAGGGCTCGCGACCGCGAGATGCGCTCGCACGAGACGCCAGAGTTCGGGCTGCCATCGGTGGTGGGTCACCAGCTCGCTGCCGGTACCGCCCACGTCGGCACCCTCGGCCCACGACCGGATCATCGCCGGACGGTGCAGGTGATACCGGTCGAAGAGGTCGGCGACGCGACGGGCGCGCCCGTATCGCGACCCTCCGCCGGCGCCCGGGGTGAGCGATGCGATAGCCGCCTGCCCCGGATGTCGGTCGGCCACTTCGAGCAACGCCCACACCAGATGGTCGACTCGCCAGGGGTCGCTCTCGCCATCGAGTCGATCGGCTTCGAGCACCTGTTGACGCAGCGAGCCGGGGAAGACCGCGTCGATATTGGCGGCGATGCCGTCGCGCCGCCTCGGTGACCCGGGATTCGTGGCGCTGGCGCCCAATCGAGCGGCCAATTCGAGGTGCAACCACCGCCGCATGCCCGCCGACGGGACGGCGATCCACTCCGGAGTCATCGGGTCGCCCGGCGCGTCGAGTAACACCCCGGCCAGGTGATCGGTCAGGGTCTCGATGCGCTCGGCGACCTCGAGATGCAGCACGGCCCGGACAGTAGCCCGGAGGGTCTGACACTCACCCGGCCGCGAACGCCGACGCGGACCGGTGTCAACAGCCTGCCGATCAGGGCAGCGCGAGGCGGAACACTTTGCGGATCACTGATCCGAATTGCCGGGCGAACGAGCGACTGTTGTAGGCGACGCCGTGACGGGCGCAGATCTCTCGGACCTTCGGCGCGATCTCCGCGTAGCGGTTCGACGGCAGGTCAGGAAAGAGGTGGTGCTCGATCTGGTGGTCGAGGTTGCCCGACATCAGGTTCATGAGCGGCCCGCCGGTGAAGTTCGCCGATCCGAGGATCTGTCGCCGGTACCAAGCGCCGCGCGTCTCGTCGACGATCTCATCGGCGGTGAAGATCTCGACATCGTCGGGGAAGTGCCCACAGAAGATGACCGCGAACGACCAGAGGTTGCGCACCACGTTCGCCGCCGCGTTGCCAGTGGCCACGGCGACGACCGACGGCAGGCCGAGCGGCGCGGCGAGCGCGGGGAACGCGACGTAGTCCTTGGTCGCCTGACGCGCGATCTTGCGGAGGTTCTGCCGCAACTTCGGCATGATCCTCGCGAACGTGATCTGCTCGCCCGACGCAAGATCGCTCTCGAGGTCGTGGAACCCGACGCCGTATTCGAACAGCAGCGCGAGCAACACGAAGTACACCGGCTGGCCGAGCATGTGTCGCTGCCACGGCTGGTTGGGGTCGATGCGGATGATGCCGTACCCGATGTCGCGATCGACTTTCGCGACGTTGGTCCACGTGTGGTGCATGTGGTTGTGCGTGTGCTTCCACTGCACCGATGGGCAGACGTTGTCCCACTCCCACGACGTCGAGTGGATCTCCGCGTCGCGCATCCAGTCCCACTGGCCGTGCATGACGTTGTGGCCGATCTCCATGTTCTCGAGGATCTTCGCCGCGCCGAGCATGGCGACACCGGCGAGCCACGCGGGCGGCAATACGCCTGCCATCAATGCCGCGCGACCGCCGACCTCGAGTCGGCGTTGCAGGGCGATGATCCGCCGGATGTACGCGGCGTCGTCGGCGCCGCGTGAGGCGAGCACCTCGTCGCGCAGTGCGTCGAGTTCGGCCGCGAACCGATCGAGGTCGATCGTGGCCGTCCCCTCGGGAAGTTCGGGTGTGGCCTCGTCGCGGGTGAGTACTGCGGTCATGGGGATCCTTTGGGGGAGCTTCGGGGAGGATTCGGGTTCAGGATTCAGGAGCGGACGTCAGAGCCGGATCACGACATCGGTCGCGGCGGCCGAGACGCAGAGTTGGATGTGGCCGCCCGACTCGATCAGTCGGCCGTCGCGCAGGTCGCGCACGCACCCCGCGTCGAGCGGTGTCGAGCAGGTGTGGCAGATGCCCATGCGGCAGCCGTGCGCCGGCGCGAGGCCCGCCGCTTCGGCGACCTCGAGCAACGACATCGTGCCATCGGTCGCGACCGCCACGTTCGACGACGAGAACGTCGCCTGGCCACCGTCGCCCTCGTGGTCGATCGAGGGCGCGGCCGGCAGTACTGCGCTGAAACGCTCGACGTGCAGATGGTCCGCGACGCCGGCGGTCGCAAAGTGCGCAGCGGCGAATTCGATCAGCGACGTCGGGCCGCACACGTAGGTGTGAGCGTCGCGCCACTCGGCGCACGACTCATCGAGTCGCTTCGCGTCGAGGTGCGCGCCGTCGACGCGTGTGTGGGTCGTCTCGACGCGCAGCCAGGGCGAGCGGGCCGCCATCACTGCGAGCTCGTCGGCGAACAGCGCTCGCTCCAGCGTCGCCGCGTGATGCAACACCACGACCTGCGCACGGTGCGATCGGCGGTCGAGTGACCGCAACATCGACATGACGGGCGTGATCCCGCTGCCGCCTGTGATGAACAGCAGCCGTTCCGGAAGGATGGCCGGCAGCACGAACTCGCCCTCGGCCTGGCCCAGTTGCACGACCTCACCCGGGCGTGCGTGGTGCACGAGATGGTCGGACACGACCCCCGCGGCAACGGCCTGGACGGTGATCTCGATCCGCGACTGGCGGCCGACGACCGGCAAGGAGGTGATCGAGTAGCAACGCTGGTGTCGCACGCCGTTGACGTCGACACTGACCGTCACGAACTGGCCGGGTGCGTGGCCGGACCACGAACGTGCGGGTCGGATGGTGATCGTGGCCGCCGACTCCCCTACCGGTTCGATGCGCTCGATGACGCCCCGCAGGCGGGTTCCCCACAGCGGGTTCGCCAGCGTGAGGTAGGCGTCGAGCGGCAGCGGGCTGGAGAGGCGATGGAGCACTGGGGAGAGGAGAGCAACCATGACAGTAGATACTGTTCGTAACAGTGTTGGCTGTCAATGGATGGTCACAGTGACAGCTGTCACGATCCGTGAGAGCATCACGCCGGTGACCGAGGAACCCCCCGTCGACATGACGATCGAGGAGCTGGCCGAGCGCAGCGGTGTCGCCCCGCGGACGATCCGCTACTACCAGGCCGAGAAGCTGCTCCAGAAGCCCGAACGCGACCCGTCCGACCACCGCGTCGCCCGCTACAGCGACGAGCACGTCGAGCGCCTTCGCCTCGTCGGCGAGCTCCGCGATCGGGGCCTCAAGCTGCCTGCGATCCGCAACCTGTTGCAGGAGGGTGACTCGTCGACCCGGGTCGCAGACTGGCTCGGCCTCGACGAGACCCTCCGCGGCGCTTGGCGCCAAGACCCTCCACGTCTCGTCAACAGCAACGATCTCGACAACCTCATCCGCGATGCGCCCGCCGGCGCCCGCGGGCAGCTGGAAGACGCGCACCTCGTGGTTCGGCAGGGCGACGCGTGGCTGCTCGTCAACCCCGGCCTGCTCGAGCTCACGATGGGACTCGTGCGCGACGGCGTACGTCTCGACCTGGTGCTCGAGGCCGGTGACATCCTGCAGACGCACCTCAGCAAGGCGGCCGACGAGCTCATCGAACTGTTCGTCACTGCGCTCGGGCAGGGCTTCGGCAAGGGCTCCGACACGTCGTCGCTGGTCACCGCGCTTCGGCCGTCGACCGGCGATGCCGCACGACTCATCTTCGGTCACCAGCTCGAACGCGCGATCGAGGTGCTCCTCGCCGACACCAAGCGTCTCGGTCGGCGCTGACAGCACAACGGGGAGTCACCGCGGCGCGCTCGCCTCCGCACTGTCCACGGTGTTACATGGCGGGATGGCAACGGCACCCGAGGGCACACCAGTCACCGCAACCACGACACACGGAGCCCTGCGGGGCACCTGGCACGACGGGGTGGCGCGCTTCGCCGGCATCCCGTTCGCGGCCCCGCCGGTCGGCAACCTGCGGTTCGCCCCGCCCGCGCCCGCGGCCGCGTGGGACGGCGAGCGATCGGCCGACTCGACCGCCCCGGTGTCGCCGCAGAACCCGTCGATCATGGACGCCCTCTTCGGTGGCGAGTCCGAGCACTGGGACGAGGACTGTCTCTACCTGAACGTGTGGACGCCCTCCCCCGAGCCCACTGACCACCTCCCCGCCGATCTGTCGTCGCTGCCCGTCATGGTGTGGATCCACGGCGGCGGATTCGAGATGGGATCCGGGTCATCGCCCATGTACGACGGCACCCATTTCGCACGCTCCGGTGTCGTACTCGTCACCTGCAACTACCGCCTCGGCGCGTTCGGGTTCCTCGACCTCAGCCACCTCGATCCCGCACTCGCCGGATCGGGCAACCTCGGCCTGCTCGACCAGATCGCGGCGCTCGAATGGGTGCGCGACAACATCGCCCACTTCGGCGGCGACCCGTCGAACGTGACCATCTTCGGTCAGTCGGCCGGCGCGATGAGCGTCTCGCTGTTGATGTCGATGCCACGAGCGAAGAGGCTGTTCCACAAGGCCATCGCACAATCGGGTGCCGCCTCGGCCGCGCGCAGTCCGGAGATGGCGATCGAGGACGCGACCGACTTCATGGCGATCGGTGGATGGTCGACGGTCGACG
>JAYTFP010000213.1:0-22780 GCA_043734285.1 Acidimicrobiaceae bacterium | reverse complement strand
GATCGGCATGTCCCGTACGGCGACGAGTTCGCCGACCGGCACTCCGAGTTTCTCGGGTGGCGCAGGTGGCGCAGGCGGCGCAGGCGGCAACAACGGCAGCACAGGCACGGTGACCAACTCGGTCATCGCGTAGGAGGTAAGCGGAGGGGCGTGAGCCCGCGGCGGTTCGTCGGCTTCGCCGACAGATCGCTCTCTCAAGGGAGCGTGCCGCCTGGCGGCGCACGCTCTGATCCGCACACACGCTCAGTCAGCACGTTCGATCGGGGCCGCTCTTCGGAGCGGCCCCGGCCGCGTCAGACCCCGGGCTGTGCGATTGACAGCCTGGGTATGATCTCCCTCTGGTTTGTGAGACCTCGGTCGAGCGCCAGGCTTTGTCAGCCGCTGGGGGGCGGTTCGTGCGAGGGGGCCACGCGTCATGGACATCGAAACGTTGCCCGAGCGCATCTGGGACGCCTACGGACCCAAGCCGGTCTGGCGCGGTCGCATCCATCAGGCCGCCTTCTTCATCACTCTGCCGGCCGGCCTCTGGCTCCTCGCCGGCGCGCACACGACGGCCGCCCGAGTCGCGGTCGCCATCTACTGGGCGAGTCTCGCCGGACTTTTCGGAGCCAGCGCGTCGTACCACCTCTTCGCCCACACGGAGAACGCCGTGAAGTGGTTGCGGCGGCTCGACCACTCGATGATCTTCGTGCTCATCGCCGGGTCGTACACGCCCTTCTGCCTGGTGGTGCTGCCCCGCGCCTGGGGCATTCCGATGCTGGTCGTGATGTGGGTCACGTCGCTCGCCGGCGTGATCATGAAGATGGTCCGCGTCACCGCGGGGCCCGGCAAGTCGGGCTCGTGGCTCTACGTCGTGCTCGGTTGGAGCGCCCTGATCGCGATGCCGAAGCTGCTCACCGAACTGGGACCGGGCCGCATGGCCCTCCTCATCGCCGGCGGCGTGTTATACACCGGCGGCGCGATCATCCTCGGCACCCGCCGCCCGAATCCCCGACCGACCGTGTTCGGATACCACGAGGTGTGGCACGCGCTCACGATCGCCGCAACCGCGTGCCATTTCACGCTCGTCGCGCTGATCGTTCACTGAGCCGCCGCTGACCCCGGGCGACTCGGGGGCCATGGACACGGTCGGGTCATTGCGGAATGCTGTCCGTCTTCGCGTGGTTGAGACCACCGATCGGAGGGCGGGCCGTGGACGACACAGATCGAATGGGCGAGGCGACGAGCCGCTACCTCGACGTGCGCTCGCTGACCGAGTGGTTCGCCGATCCGCTCGGTCCTGAAGACCAGACGGTCCAGTCGATGCCGGATGTGAGCCCGACGAAGTGGCACCGCGCACATGTGACGTGGTTCTTCGAGACGTTCGTGTTGGGTCCGCACGTTGACGGCTACCGCGTGCACGATCCCGAGTTCGCGTTCCTCTTCAACTCGTACTACGAGGCCGAGGGCCCGCGGTATCCGCGGCCACGGCGGGGGATGATCACCCGCCCCGGCGTGAGCGACATCGCCGCGTATCGCAAGCACGTCGACGAGGCGATGGTCGCGTTGATCGCATCCGCGCCGTCGCCCGAGCTGGTCGAACTGATCGAGTTGGGCCTGCACCACGAGCAACAGCACCAGGAGTTGTTGCTCATGGACATCAAGCACGTGCTGTCGCAGAACCCCGCGTCGCCGCGCTACCAGAGCGGGTTCGCAGAGTTCGCCGATGTGCGGTCGGGTCCCTCGCGCTGGCTCGACTTCGAAGGCGGCCTGGTCAAGGTCGGACATGCTGGCGACGGCTTCTGCTTCGACAACGAGCAGCCCCGTCATCAGGTGTTCCTCGAGCCGTTCGAACTCGCCGACCGGCTCGTCACCGCGGGGGAGTGGGCGGCGTTCATCGACGACGGCGGCTACGAGCGTCCCGAGTTGTGGCTGTCCGACGGATGGTGTGCGGTGCAGACCGACCGATGGACTGCGCCCCTCTACTGGCAACGCGACGGCGACACGTGGTCGCGCTTCACGCTCGCGGGCCGACACCCGGTCGCTGGCGACGAGCCCGTTTCACACGTCAGTCACTACGAGGCCGACGCGTTCGCGAGATGGGCTGGCGCCCGGCTGCCGACCGAGTTCGAGTGGGAGTACGCGGTCGACACCGCCCCGCTCATTCACCAGCTGTTCGGTGATGTCTGGCAGTGGACGTCGAGCGCCTATCTTCCGTATCCGCGATTCCGACCAGCGGCGGGCGCGGTCGGTGAGTACAACGGGAAGTTCATGTCGAATCAGCTGGTGCTCAGGGGCGGGTGTTGTGCGACGCCACCCGGCCACACCCGATCGACGTATCGCAACTTTTTTCCTCCTGCGTCGCGATGGATGTTCGCCGGCTTGCGACTGGCCCGCGACGCGTGACCTCCACCACCGGGCGCGTCTGCGTCACCAATCATCTGGGTCCCGACGACATCCGCGACGCGCTGTGCGACGACGTACGCGGCGGCCTGGTCGCGGATCCGAAACATCTCGCCCCGAAATGGTTCTACGACAAGGTCGGTAGCGATCTGTTCGACCAGATCACCCGCCTTCCCGAGTACTACCCGACCGAGGCCGAGCGGGCCACGCTCGTCATGGCGGCGGCGGAGATCGTGGAGCGATCGGGCGCGTCGACGGTCGTCGAACTCGGGTCGGGCAGTTCCGACAAGACCCGTGTGTTGCTCGATGCGTTCCACGAGGCGGGGGTGCTCGAGCGCTACGTGCCTTTCGACGTCAGCGAGTCGGCCCTCGCCGAGGCCGCGTGGATGATCGCTGCGCGCTACGAGGGTGTGGTCGTCGACGCGGTTGTCGGCGACTTCGACCGACATCTCGACTGCATCCCGATCGGTGATCGGCGGATGCTCGCGTTTCTCGGCGGCACCATCGGCAACTACGAGCCCGATGCGCGGCACCGGCTGCTGAGCGCGATCTCCGACACCCTCTGCGAGGGCGAGACGTTGCTCCTCGGCACCGACCTCGTAAAAGACGAGGCTCGTCTGGTCGCCGCCTACGACGACTCGGCGGGCGTGACCGCGGCGTTCAACCGCAACGTGCTGTCGGTGCTGAACCGCGAACTCGACGCCGACTTCGTCCCCGACTCGTTCGACCACGTCGCGCTGTGGGATCCCGACAACGAGTGGATCGAGATGCGCCTGCGTTCGCGTTCGGCGCAGCGCGTCGCCATCGACGCGCTCGGCATCGTCGTCGAGTTCGAATCGGGTGAAGAGGTGCGCACCGAGGTGAGCGCCAAGTTCCGCCCCGAGCGCGTCGAGTCGGAACTTGCTGCCGTCGGGTTCGACGTCATCGGCTGGTGGACCGATCCGCTCGGTCAGTTCGCGGTCAGCTTGTCGCAGAAGCGCTGAGCGAGGCCCAGAGCCGTCGCTGTGCGTTGGCCGCCTGATCGGGCGGCAGCTGTGCGAGCCACGACTGGAGCTGCTCGAGCTCGCCGATTCGCCCGAACGTCACGCGGAAGTAGCTCGGTGGCGGGTCGACGCTGCCGACGGCGAGCGCGTGGGTGACCAACGCCGCGCAGGTGGCGAGGTCGCCCCGGAACCATGCGATCGCGGCGCCGATCAGTCCCCGATGGTTGGGATGGATCCGCTGGAGATCGAGCCGGCTCAGCTCGTCGAATCGTCCGTCGTGCAGCAGGGCCCAGGCGAGCGTCGTGTACGCCTCGACGCTGACCGTCGCCGAGGGCGTCTCGGCGAGGATCGACAACAGCTGATTGCTGCCCTGCTCGAGTGACCCGCTCAGCATCAGCTCGTGCGCGTCGCGCGCGGTCACGGCGCGGCGTTGGAGTTCGGAGAGCGGAATCCGTCCGACCGTCGTCGCGATCATCAGCGCGACGACGATGAGGATCCACCCGAGGTAGTCGCTCCCGAAGACAGCGAGACCACCGGCGATGATCAGGAATGACGCCGAGCTCATCGCCGCGATAGCGCCACCGGGCGTCCGCGCCGCGACGTCGAAGGTCTCGAGTGCGACGTGCCCGCCGTCGAGCGGGAGGATCGGCAGGAGGTTGAACAGGCTCCACCAGACGTTGACGAACCACAGCTGGTAGGCGAGGACGTGGGTGAAGTCGCTGGTCGCGTCGGGCAGGATCGCGGCGGTCAGCAGCCCGAACGTGATCCCCGCGGCCGGACCCGCGACGCTGACGATGATCGATGCCATGGGCGGGAGCTGGCGACCGTCGGAGCTGATCGTCAGCCCGCCCATCGCGGTGAGCTCGACGCTGGCCTCGCGACCGAACCTGCGGAGCGCGAGCACGTGGCCCCACTCGTGCACCAGCACCGACACGAGCACGACGACGACCCACGAGGCGACGAACGCCCACGAGCCGTCGCGGGCGTCGTGGAACTGCAGGCCGATCAGTAGGCTGACGAGGAGGAACGAGAGGTTGATCGCGATGGGGACGCGCCCGAGCTTCAGGCGGAGCGCGGGTCCTCCACGAAAGAGCATGGCCCCCAGTGTGGCCCGGCTCGCCGGGCTTCGCTCCTCGCCGTCAGGCGACGGTCAGGCGAGCAGGCCGCGGGCGATGGCCACGATCTGCAGCTCGTCGGTGCCGGCGTAGATCTGGAGGACCTTTGCGTCGCGGGCGAGCTGCTCGACCTGGAACTCGGCCATGTATCCGTTGCCGCCGAACAGCTGGACGGCCTCGAGCGCGACCTCCGTCGCGGACTGCGCGGCGTACAGCTTCATGGCCGAGGCCTCGGCGAGGGTCATCGTGCGGCCGGCTTTCGAGAGCTCGATCGTGCGGAACACGAGGTTCTCGACGTTGAGGCGGGCGACCTCCATCTTCGCCAGCTTCAGCTGGATGAGCTGGAAGTCGCCGATGCGCTGACCGAACTGCACGCGGTTCTTGGCGTACTCGACCGAGACTTCGAGGCACTGCTCGATGATCCCGAGCGCCATCGCGGCGACACCGGCGCGCTCCTGCTGGAACGTGGCCTTGGCTCCCTCGCGTCCGCCCTTGGCGACGTTCTCCGTCTCGCCGATCAGACGGTCCTTGCCGACGCGCACGTCGCTGAGGAACAGCTCGCCCGTCGGGCTCGAATGCATGCCCATCTTGCGTAGTGGTTTCGACTGCTCGAGGCCACCCATGCCCTTGTCGAGCACGAAGCTGAGGATCTTGCGGTCCTTCGGTTCGTTGTCCTCGTCGAGCTTGCAGATGAACACGATCGTGTCGGCGTAGGGACCGTTGGTGATGAACGTCTTCGAGCCGTTGAGCAGGTACTCGTCGCCATCGCGCCGCGCGGTCGCCAGCATCGACCCGAACGCATCGGATCCCGAGTTCGGCTCGGTGATCGCCCACGAACCGACTTTCTCGAGCGTCAGCAGCTCGGGAACCCAGCGCTCCTTCTGCGCGATCGTGCCCTTGCCCATGATCGCCGCGGAGGTGAGACCCACCGAGACGCCCATCGCGGTCACCACGCCCGGGCAGTGACGACACAACTCGATGATCGGGATCAGCGTGTAGCCGGCATCGCCGCCGCCGTGGCGCGAGGGCTTGTCCTCGTCGACGATCTCGCCGGCCTCGACTCGCTTCTCGTGCTCGATCCGCTTCGCGAACGTGTCGCGCGCCATCGTGTCCATGCCGAAGGTCGCGTACATCTTCCGCATGATGTCGTAGGGCGGCAGGTCACCGTGCTCGAGCTCCTCCTTGACCGGGAGGATCTCCTTGGCGATGAAGTCGCGCATCGCCGTCTGCAACATCTTGTGCTCGTCTGACCACTCGAACATTCCCGGTCCCCGTCTCACTCGTCCGTGGCCGACGAGGCTACTTGACCGCTCGGTCAAGTAGCGAGAGAGCCCTCGGGGGCTACGGTCGGAGCCATGAACGCCTACGCCCACGACATCGACCACCTCGACGGCTCGCCCGATCTGCTGCACCCGCTGGCGGGCACGACCACGCTGATGGTCAACGTGGCCTCGAAGTGTGGCCTCACACCCCAGTACACGGCACTCGAAGCGCTCCACGAGACGTACGGCGAACGCGGGTTCTCGGTCGTCGGATTCCCGTGCAATCAATTCATGGGCCAAGAGCCGGGCACGCCCGAGGAGATCGCCGAGTTCTGCTCGAACGAGTACGGCGTGACCTTTCCCCTCTCCGCGAAGATCGACGTCAACGGCGATGGTCAGCACCCGCTTTTCACCGAGCTCAACGCGGTGGCCGATGCAGGCGGACACGAAGGCGACGTGCGCTGGAACTTCGAGAAGTGGCTGGTCGCCGGGGACGGCACCGTGGTCGCACGCTTCTCGCCGACGACGGTGCCCGACGCGCCCGAGATCGTCAGCGCCATCGAAGCCCAACTCGCCTGACGCTTCCCCCCGACCCGCGCCGAACACCCCAGTTCGCTGTGGTGGCGGGTCTACAAATCGGGCAGGCCGAGTGCGAGGCTGGGTGACGTGAGTCCGCCGTCGATGTCGAGAATCTTGCCGGTGATGTAGCTGCCGGCCGGCGAGCAGAGGTAGAGCACCCCCAACGCGATGTCGAGCGGCTGTCCCAACCGCCGCAGTGGGGTGTTCTGTTCCATCGTCGTGCGCAGTTCGTCGTCGCTGAGCACCATGTCGAGCGCGCTGGTCGCCGTCGAGCCGACGCCGATCGCGTTGACGCGGATCTTGGGGGCGCCGTCCTCGGCCATCAGGCGAGTGAGATGGCTGAGCGCCGCCTTCGCCGTGCCGTAGGCCGCGTAGCCCCGATCGCTCAACCGGCCGATCACCGAGCTGATGTTGACGATCGACCCGCCGCCGCGCTCGAGCATGTGTGGGATCGCGGCCTTCGACAGCTCGAGCGCCGTGGTCACGTTGAAGTGGAACGCCTTCTCGAACATCTTCGAGCTCGTCTCGAGCAGCGGGCGCGGGAACGAGCCACCGACGTTGTTGACGACGATGTCGACGCCACCGAGTTGGTCGACGGCCGCGGTGACGAGTGTCGGCAGCACGTCGAGGTCGCTGAGGTCGCCGGCGACGACGACGGCGCGCCGTCCGAAGGAGCGGATCTCGTCGGCCACCGCGGCGAGGTCGTCGGCGCTGCGCGCGCTGATCACGACGTCGGCGCCGGCCTCGGCCAGAGCGAGCGCGCAGGCGCGGCCGATGCCGCGGCCTGCCCCGGTGACGATCGCGACTTGATCGGTCACGAGGAAGTGGTCGGTGATCATCGGGCCATTCTCTCAGAGGAGAGCATGTCAGCGACTCGGGGGTTGGCGCGGCGCTCACCTACGCTGCGCGCCCGTGATCGTGGTCGACCTGGTTCGGGTGAGCGCCTCGCGGCCGGGACGGCCGCTGTTCGCCGATCTCTCGCTGACGATCGACACCGGCGACCGTCTCGGCATCGTCGGCATCAACGGATGCGGCAAGTCGACACTGATGCGGGTGATCGCCGGCGTCGACCAATCCGAGTCGGGCAGCGTGCGCTTCGGTCGCAACACCCACGTGGCAATGCTCGACCAGCAGCCGACCCTGACCGGAACGACGGTGCGCGACGCGGCCGGCGGCACCTGGGAGTCGGATGCGGTGCTCGACCGCCTGGGCATGGGGGCGCACCTCGACACGCCGATCGACCAGCTCTCGGGCGGGCAGTCGAAGCGGGTCGCCCTAGCGAGAGCCCTGGTGCAGCCGTCGGAGATGCTCATCCTCGACGAGCCGACCAACCATCTCGACCTCGATGCGATCACCTGGCTCGAGGATCGCCTCGCCGCGTACTCCGGCGCGCTGGTGATGGTCACCCACGATCGTCACGTGCTCGACCGTGTCACGACCCGCGTCCTCGAGCTCGACCGCGGCGCGGCCCACTTGCACGACGGTGGTTACGACACGTATCTCGACGCCAAGGCCGAACGCGAGGACTCGGCGGCCAAGAGCGAACAGACCCGAAAGAACCTGGCCCATCGCGAGCTCGCCTGGCTGCGACGTGGCGCGCCGGCGCGGACGTCGAAGCCCAAGGCGCGGATCGCGACGGCCACCGCACTGGTCGAGGGTCGCGCTCAGGCCCAGGCGCGCACCGGCGAACTGCCGCTCCACTTCGGCACGCCGCGGCTGGGCGACCGGGTCATCGAACTCCACGGCGTCGGCCATCGCTACGTCGACGACGCGCCGTGGCTCTTCCGCGACGTCGACCTGCTCCTCGATCCGCGCGAGCGGCTCGGCATCGTCGGGCCGAACGGCACTGGCAAGTCGACGCTCCTCGAGATCATGGCGGGACGCCTCGTTCCGGCGGCGGGTCGGGTCGTCGTCGGGTCGACTGCGTCGGTCGGCTACTTCGACCAGCGCGGACGCGACCTCGATCCCGACCAGCGCGTGCGCGACGCGGTGGCGGGTCCGCACCGCAGCGCGGACCACACCGACGCGGCGCTGATGGAGGCGTTCTGGTTCGACAGCGACGTGCAGTTCGCGCCGATCCGTCTGCTGTCGGGCGGTGAGCGCCGCCGGCTTCAGCTGCTGATGGTGCTCGCGCAGCGACCCAACGTGCTGCTGCTCGACGAGCCGACCAACGACCTCGATCTCGACACGCTCCGCGCGCTCGAGGACTTCCTCGACGAGTGGCCCGGCGCGCTGATCGTCGTCAGCCACGACCGGGCGTTCCTCGAACGGGCGGTCGCCGACGTCATCGTCATCGACGGCACGGGATTCGCAGGGCGCCGACCCGGTGGATACGCGGCGTACGAGACCGAGCGTCGTATGGCGCCGCGGCGTCGCGGTTCGGTGGCCGCGGCGAGTTCGTCGCCGGCAACGACGGAGCGCGCGTTGGTGCCAGCGCCGTCGTCGACCTCGTCGGCGTCGAAGAAGGGCCCCAGCCCCTCGACGCTGCGGCATCGGATCCGCACCATCGAGCGTCGCCAAGCCGAACTGCGGGCGCGCCGCGACGAGTTGTCCGAACAGATGGTCGTCGTGCGTGACCACACGCGCCTCGCCGATCTCGGCGCCGAGTTGTCAGAGGTGGGAGTCGAGCTGCACGAGCTCGACGAGGAGTGGATCGCGATCTCTGCCGACGCCGAGGAGCGCGGCCTGTCGCTCTGACGGAGGTGCGTCAGGTCGAGGACTCGCGCTCGGCCCAGCGGTAGACGCCTTTCGCCATGGTCGAGCGTTCGACGCCGGCGCGTGCGCCGAAGACCGTGGCCCGAGCGCGGCGGATCTCCTTCGCGTCAGGTGCCGCAGCCGAGGCCATCTCGGCGAGGTGGCTCGCGAGCCGGTGATCACCCGCGGCGCTCAGCTCGAGTGCGCGTGTGGCCAGGCGGTCGGCGCCACCCGCGAGCGCGGCGAGTTCGACCGCGACGACCGCGTCGGCGGCCGGCTTGAGGTTCGCGGGATTGCCGTCGTACCACCCGCCGTAGAGACGCCAGATGTTGCGGACCACGAACTCGGGCTCGTCGTAGACCGGCTGCAGCCATGGCTTGCCGACGAGGTGCGCGGGCGGCGCGACCGCGTGGATGATCTCGTCGAGGCGCGCCCCCGCGTTCATCAGGTCGATCGTCTGCGTGAAGAGCGACTCGAGGTACTCGGCGGTGTCGACCAGCACGCCGCGGATGCGGGCGGCGCCGGCGATCGGCAGGCCGTGTCCGGGCAGGAGCAGCTCCGCACCGAGCTCGGCCATCGCACGCAGCGCGACGGCCCACTCGTCGCAGTAGCGCTGCGCCTTTTGAGGGTTCCCGCAGTTGGGACTGGCCCAGATGAACAGGTCGCCGGTGCAGAGCACCTTCTCGGCGGCCATCCACACCCAGGTGTGGTCGTCGGTCTCGCCGCGGTCGTGGCGCAACGCGAACTCGACGCCGCCGACCGAGACCTCGAGCGTCGAGCGGTAGGTCTCGTCGGGGTAGCGGTAGTCGCCGGGGAAGAACGGGCCGCCCAACTGGAACTGCCGTTGGTTGATGATGCCGTTGTAACCGTTGGTGCGCTCGTAGCGACGGAAGCGGTCGGGCATGGCTTCGTGGCCGATGACGTGGGCAGGTCCATGCCCCTCGGCCTCGAACAGGCGGACCGCGAAGATGTGGTCGACGTGGCCGTGAGTGAAGATCGCGGTGTTGAGGCGGGTGTCGGTCCAGGTCCTGACGGCCTCGACGATGCCGGGCGCGTGGATCGGGCTGCCCGCATCGACCATCACCAGGCCGTCACTCGTTCGGAATGCAGTCACGTTGGCGAAGGATTCGAGGAACGCGACGCCGGGAGCCAGCTCAGCCAGCGTGGTCGTCCCCCCGATCATCACCGGATGGTGGCTCTCGATGGTCGTTCGACCCTCGATGATGTCTTCTGACAGTGTGAGCAGGTCGACCTCGGACACGTCGGATCCCCCCGATTCGCGGTGTCCGCGCAGCCTACGCGAGGGGCATGATCGCCAACCGTGGCGGGCTCGTCGACCCGCGGTGGTGGGCCCGGCCCTTGTGGACAGAGGGCCGGAAAGGTAAGCTGGAAAGGTCCTGACGGCGTTTTCGGGGCATCTGGGGTCGGCCGCGCGATGCGTCCGGCGAAAAAGGAGACATGCCGTGAGGCGATTCGGACTCGTGACGACTGGTGCCGTGATCGCGTCGTTGTGCCTGTGGGTGGGCACGGCGTCGTCGCAGACCGATCCGACCACGACCATCGTCGCGGCGCCCGAGACGACCACGACCACCGCCGCGCCCGACACCACGACGACGACCGCAGCGCCGGCCGAGACGACCACGACCGTGGCGTCTGCGCCGACCACCACCATCGACCTGTCGACGATCGCGCTCCCGGGTCGCGCGGTGACAAGCGGTCGACTCGGACTGACCGCCGAGTTCAAGGACCACCCCGAGTTCAACTGCAACGCGAACCTCGACCTCGCCGGCGGCAGCATGAACGTGGTGAACAACGACGAAGGCAACATCGGTGCGAGCTACGGCATGGTCAGCACCAACTCGACCACCGGCAAGGCCGGCGTGCTCTTGATCCAGCTCGGCGTGCTGCCCGCAGCGGTCGCCGTGCTGACCGTCACCGGGCCGTGTGACTTCGACGCCGTCGGCCTCGGCAACTACGACTCGGGCCCCGACTTCGCGAAGTTCGACGGTGTCGGTGCGGGCGTCCAGTCGACCAACATCGCCGAGGGTCAGTTCCTCCAGCACATGCGCATCGACGAGACGGTCGGTGGCTCGTCGGCCACGCCGAATCTCGATCTGCATCAGCTCGAGAACCTGATCATGCGCGCCCGCTCATAGAACCTGCGCCGGAGGCGGCAGGTTCCATCGAGTGAGTGGACTGTCGGCGAAGCCGCGCAGACTTCGTCACCGTGAGGCAGAACGCGTAAAGTAGAACGCGTTCTTGTTTCTCGAGCGGAGGGTGGCCGGTGGATTTCGACGACACCCCCGCCGAGGCGGAGTTCCGCGCCGAGTGTCGTCAGTGGCTCGACGCGAATGCATCGCTGCGTACGTCGGGCTCGGCCGAGGTTTGGAAGACGTTGCGGCCGCGTACCGCCGATGACGACGACGCGGCGATGGCGCTCGCGAGGAAGTGGCAGGGCTGCAAGGCCGACGGGGGATTCGCGGGGATCCACTGGCCGACGCGGTTCGGAGGACGGGCGCTGTCCGCCCACCTCGCAGCGGTGTTCAAGGCCGAGGAGGCCCGCTACGACGTGCCGGCCAACTCGTTCCAGGTCGGCATCGACATGGTCGGCCCCACACTGATCGCCCACGGGTCGGAGGCGCAGCAACTCGAGCACCTCGACCCGATCCGCCGTGGCGAGCATGTGTGGTGCCAGTTGTTCAGCGAGCCCGGTGCCGGATCCGACCTCGCGGGTCTGTCGACCTCCGCCGTGCGTGACGGCGACGAGTTCGTCGTCAACGGTCAGAAGGTCTGGACCTCGGGAGCTCACTCGGCCGACTGGGGCATCCTGCTGGTGCGCACCGACCTCGACGCGCCGAAGCACCGCGGCATCACGTACCTGCTGGTCGACATGCGCTCGCCTGGCATCGACGTGCGCCCGATCCGCCAGATCGACGGAGCGGTCCACTTCAACGAGGTGTTCTTCACCGATGTCCGCGTGCCCGTCGCGAACATCGTCGGCGAACTCCACAAGGGATGGGCCGTCACGATGACGACGCTGGTCGCCGAACGATCGGCGATCGGCGGCGGCGGCATGGTGCAGATCGGCGAGATCCTCAACCTCGCACGTGTCATGGGCGTGACCGACGACCCGGTGATCCGCCAAGAGCTCGCGGTGCTGTACACCTATTTCGAGATCACACGATTCCTCGGGTACCGGGTGCAGACCGCTCGGTCGCAGGGCCAGGTTCCCGGGCCGGAGAGCTCGGTGCTCAAGCTGCACATCTCGCGGCAGTACGCGCGCAGCGGCGACCTGTTCGAGCAGATGCTCGGCGCAGCGGGGATGTTGTGGCGCGACGACGCCCCGCTCGACGGGTTCTTCCAGGACCTGTTCCTCGCGCAGTGGGCGCCGCGCATCGGCGGTGGCACTGATCAGGTGCAGCGCAACATCGTGGGTGAGCGCGTGCTGGGGCTACCGGCCGAGCCGCGGCTCGACAAGGCCGCCGCGTTCCGCGACCTTCTGAAGTAGTTCGCTCGTAGGTCAGGCGGGAGCGGGCTCGGCGAGGAGCGCGGCCTGGTGTGACGGCGTCGTGCCGCAGCAGTTGGCGACGACGCGTGCCTTGGTGAGGAAGCGGTGCGCGGTGTGCTCCCACGTGAACCCGATGCCGCCGTGGTTCTGGATGTTGATCTGCGCGTTGTCGATCGCACCACGCGCCGCGACGACTCGGGCAGCGTGCGTGTGGAACGCGGCGTCGGCGCGGCCATCGCGGACGGCGAGCGCCGCGTAGACGAGCTGTCCGCCGGCGACCTCGGCGCGCGTCGCCATGTCGGCGCAGCGGTGCTTGACGGCCTGGAATCCGCCGATCGGCTGGCCGAACTGCTGACGATCCTTGGCGTAGGCGACTGACTGCTCGGTGACGGCCTCGGCGATACCCGTCAGCAGCGCCGCGCTCAGCAGCGTTGCAGTGAGGTCGAAAGCGGACCGCTCGGCCAACGAAGCGAGCGGCGTGACAGCGGATGGCGCCCCGATTGCGACGGGCACCAGGGTGTCGAGCCCTGGCACCACCTCGGCTGAGGCGAACGCATCGGCCGGAAGTATCGCGACCGAGTCGTCGTCGACGAGCAGCACGGCCCCCGCACCGGGCAGGTCCAAGACGTGGAACGCATCAGCGGTGTGACGCTCGGCCAACGCGACGCGGAGCTCACCCGAGGCGATGCGCCCGAGGAGTTTGCCAGTGCCCGTTGCCGCGGCGACGTGCGCGGCGAGCGTGGTCGACAGGAACGGCCCGGGCGCCACGGCGCGACCGAGTTCGCGATACAGCAGCACCTCCTCGACGATCGAGTACCCGACGCCGCCCTGCGACTCGTCGATGCCGAGCGTGAACCAGCCCTGTTCGACCGCCGCGATCCACAGCGAGTTGGCCAACGGCTCGCCGATCGTGTGATGGCCGGCAAGCACAGCGCGGATCGACGTGACGATCTCGTCTTGCTCGGGTGTGGGCAGCAGATCCATCTCGTGCCTCGGCTACTTCACTCGGGGCAGGCCGAGCACGCGCTCGCCCACGATGTTGCGTTGGATATCGGTCGTGCCGCCGCCGATCGTGTAGGCGAAGCTCTGCAGGTACGGGCCCGTCCAGGTGCCCTCACCGTCGACCGGCGTGAGGCGCATCGCGTCGGGGCCGATGATGTCGAGCGCGAGTTGGTAGACCCGCTGGTGCAACTCCCCGTGGAAGCAGCGGACCATCGATCCCTCCGGTCCGGGTACTCCGGTTCGGGCGGTGCGGCTGATGCCGGCGATCGTCATGGCTTTGAGTGCGGAGACCTCGGCGCGGGCGGTGGCGAGCCGCCGAGCGATCTCGTCATCGGCGATCGCGGGTCGACCGCCGTCGGGCCCGACGGTCGCACGCGCGGTCTCGATGAGCTCCTCCACGACCTTGGCCAGGTCGACCTGGTCGGCCATGAACGCGGTGCCTCGTTCGAAACTGAGGGTCGACATCGCGACGCGCCAGCCGTCGTTGACCTGTCCAACGACGTTGGCCAGCGGGATGCGCACGTCGTCGTAGAAGACCTCGCAGAAATCGGTGACGTGGCTCATCGTGCGGATCTCCCGGATGTCGATCCCCGGCGACCGCATGTCGCAGATCACCCAGCTGATGCCCTTGTGCTTCGGCGCGGCCGGATCGGTGCGCACGAGCAGCTCCTGGAAGTCGGCCACGTGCGCGTACGACGTCCACGTCTTCTGCCCGTTGACGACGAGCTCGTCTCCGTCGACGACCGCCTTGCAGCCGAGCGACGCGAGGTCGCTGCCCGAGCCGGGCTCGCTGAAGCCCTGGCACCAGACGTTCTCGCCCTTCAGGATGCGGGGCAGGTGCTCCGATTTCTGGGCTTCGCTGCCGTTGACGATGAGCGTGGGGCCGCCATGGTTGTTGCCGACGAACGTGCACGAGTTGTTGAGCGTGAACGGCGGATCGGCGCGGGCGAACTCCTCGTACCAGATCATCTGCTGGATGTCGGAGAGGCCTCGTCCGCCGAACTCGGTCGGCCAGTTGATCCCGGCCCATCCGCCGTCGAAGAGCGTGCGCTGCCAGGCGAGGTCGAACTCGCGCATCTCCTGGCCCTCGGGCGGCCGCGCGACGGCCGGCAGGTGCTCGGCGAGCCAGGTGCGGGCCTCGTCGCGGAACGCCTGCTCTTCGGGGGTGAAGTCGAGGTTCATCGGACGCTGACAGTACCTGACGACCCGTCAGAACTGCCCGTCCGATCAGCCGCCGCGGCGGATGTTGCGGCGTCGGGCGGCTCGCTGGCGCTGCCGATGCGCCTTGCGCCGACGGTCGGCATCCGCGGTTCGGGAGCGCTCGCCTCGCCCCTTGGTCGAGTTCAGAAGTGGGCTCGCAACGTGCAGATCCCAGGATGGTCGATGTCGCGGGCAGCACATGTCGTCGGCCACGAGTTGGAGTGCCCGCAACTCGAGGTCGGCGCGTCCCGCCATGGAGTAGTGGTTGTTCCATTCGGCGAGGGCGCCGTCGGCGAGCTGGACGGCGTGCACCGTTCGGATCGCGCGAGGCGACGTGCGTGAACACATGTGGGTGAGGCCGTCGAAGGTGGCGCCGCGGCTGATCTCTTCGACGACGCCCGCGATGAGGCGATGCGCGGCCTGGACGTCGCACGACACCACCAGGATCTCGGGGTGAGCGAAGCGGTCGACGAGCCCCACGGTGTACAGCCAGCACGGCTTACCCGGCGTGTGCTCGGCGACCCCCGTGACGAAGTAGCCGTATTGATCGATCATCCGAAGCTGGTCGTCGAAGATCTCGTGGTCGGACAAGCCGTTACATCGTTGGCACATGCAGAGAGGACGCACGCGAGCCCCTGACACTGACCGGGCTGAGCGGGTCACGTGAGGTCGCGAGGGCGGCGAGGTCAGTGGAACCCGAGGCTGACCACGGTGAACACGAGCGCCATCGTGCCGACGAAGTCGACGGCCGCGGTCACGATCGGCACCCCATACGAATCGGGATCAACGTTGACCCTCCACGCCCCGATCGTGGAGTAATAGGCGAGTGCGGCGACGAAGACCATCGTCACGAGCGTCGCGATGCTGGATGCGAGCAGGACCCACCACACACCGGGATTCGAGTTGCCCGACAGCGACGACGTCACGACTGCGCCCATGCTGTTGAACAGCAGAATCGGGATCGCCAGACCAAAGACCAGGCCCATGTCGCGGCGGACCTCGTTGCCGGGCACGAGTGTCGGTTCGACCGAGCCGAGATGGAGGTTGGTGGCGACGCGACCGCACAGGATGCCGCCGAGCGCACCCGCACTCGACACGAACGCTGGCTGCAGAACGAAGATCGCCGGCACCACCGACTCGAGGAAGTGCTCCTGCTTCTGCAGCACGACGCCGGCGAAGGCCGAGAGCAGCAATGCGAGGAACAGCACCGGTGTCGACTCACGGAACACCTGGCGCAGGATCGCGTGTCGCGACTGCCACGCCCACGCGGTGATCGCCGCGGTGACGACCACGAGCGCGGCCCCCAGGATCGGCGTCGCATCGCCCTTGTCGACGAGTTGGGCGGCGAGCCAGAGCGCGGGGATCGTGATCACGTCGCCCAACGTCGAGACGCTCGGTGCCACCAGGTTGTCGAGGTCCCACTCGAAGCGAACCGCCCCCATCGTCAGCGCGACGGTGGCGATCGCGACGACGATCGATCCGAGAAGGCCGCCAACAACCGAGACGACCGTGATGTCGAGCACCGAGATCGTGTTGCTGATCCCGATGCCGACGGCGATCACCTTCGCCGCGACAGCCAGGACCACCGACATGAGCATCGTCAGCGCGAACGACGCGACGAGGTTCTGGGTCAGCACCGAGTCTCTCTTGAACGACAGCCGGAACGTGCCGGTGTGGATCGCGGTCGACAGCCGGTTGCCGAGCGTCGAGAACACGTTGCCGCGCAGACCGATCGCGGCCGGCACGAGCACGAGGAGTGGCGGCAGGCGCGTCCAGGTCGAGTCGAACCCGAGCAGCATCGCGCCCGCCACGAAGCTCGTCGTCGAGTTGAAGAGCAGCGCCACCAGACTCTGGCGCGCGGCTCCGCCGGTCGGCCCGAGGAGGTCGACCAGTCGGCGCAGGAGCCGATCAGGGCGAAGGCCCCCGAATCCGAGTCGCGAACGGGCCATGATCTTGCGGGCGACCCTACCGCCCGACGTCTCGGCAACCTGTGAAGGGCCAGCCGGCAGACCAGCTGCGTGTCAGTCGCGGCGCGAGATCATGCCCGCGGGTGTCGCGAGATATCCCGTGAGCTGCTGGTCGTCGCTGACCATGCGCCACGACAGCATCCGAGTCGCGTAGTCGAGAACCGCTGACTGGTACGACGGGTCGGTCGAACGGTCGGTGGTCTCGCCGGGATCGCTCTCGAGGTCGAAGAAGAGCGACGGCAACGCGGCGAAGTGCACGTACTTGCCGCGTTGGTCGCGGATCACGGTGAGGCTGCACTCGGCCATGCGCATGCCGAACGTCTCCTCGATCAGGGTCGACGTCGGGTCGCGGAAGTCCCACTCCCAATGTGCCTCGGCGCGCCAGCGCGACGGCGTGACCCCATCGAGGAACGGACGCAGCGACGAGCCGTCACAACTCGTCGGCGTGGTGCGCCCGATGAGATCGAGGATGGTCGGCATCAGGTCGACGTGCTCGGTGAAGGCGTCGACTGTCGAGCCGGGCTCGGCGGCCGCGTCGGGCCAGCGCACGATGAGCGGCACGTGGTAGCTCTCGTCGAAGAAGCCGAGCTTCTGCAGGAGCCAGTGATCGCCGAGCTGCTCGCCGTGGTCCGCGGTCAGCACGACGATCGTGTCGCTCGCCGCGCCGGTCTCGTCGAGGTGGTCGAGGAGGCGACCGACCTGCGCGTCGACCTCGGTGATCATCCCGTAGTAGGTGGCGCGCAGCTGGCGGATCTCGCGTTCATCCGCCGGCGCGCGGATGAGGTCGAGCATGAGCGCGGCCTGGATCAACGGATGGATCTCGCCCTCTTGTTCGACCGTGTCGCAGCGATTCGGCGGCGGCACCTCGTCGGCCGAGTACATGTCGTGATACGGCGCCGCGACCATGTACGGCGGGTGTGGCCGGATGTAGGTCGCGTGCACGAACCACGGCTCGGACTGTGCATCGATGTGGTCGCACATTGCCTGGGTGAGGAACGCGGCCTCGGAGTGCTCGGCCGCGTAGACGGTCGGTGCCCAGGTCGATCCGTGGTCGTCGACGCCGTCGATGTCGGTGACCTGGCGGTACATCGATGCCGGCACGTTCCCGCCGACGTCGTAGCCCTTGGTGCGCAACCACGCGCCCCACGCCTCGAGGTGCTCGGGGAGGTACACCGCGACGTCAAAGCCGTCGATCGTGCCCTCGTAGGTGCGCAGTCGCGGGTCATCGGGATCGTCGATCGTGCGTGGGTCGACCGTCGTGTCGGTGTAGCCGAACAACGCTGGGTCGTAGCCCGCGTCGCGAGCTTCGAGCGCGAGGTTGGGCATGCCCGCTGCGAGCGGTGTGCCATTGTTCACCGAGCGGTGGTTGTGGAGGTAGCGGCCGGTAAGCATCGTCGCCCGGCTCGGCCCGCACGGCGCGCAGTTCGCGAAGTGGTTCGTGAATCGCACGCCCTGAGCAGTGAGGCGGTCGATGTTCGGCGTGCGCACGACCGGGTGCCCGGCCGCGCCGAACGAGTCGGCGCGCCACTGGTCGATCGTGATGAAGAGGACGTTGGGCCGCACCGCGTCGGTCACTCGGTCTCCAGGCGAACGATGACCTTGCCGGTGTTCGCGCCGGTGAAGAGCGCGTTGAGCGCGTCGACCGCCGAGCCGAGCCCTTCGAACCAGTGCTCGAAGTGGCGCAGCCGACCCTCGGCGACCCACTGACCGAGTTGTCGTGACGCCTCGGGGTAGCGGTCGACCCAGTCGAGCGCGATGAAGCCCTGCATGCGACCGCGCCGCGAGATGAGGTTGATGTAGTTGGCGGGGCCCGGCGGTCGTCCCTGGTCGTTGTAGACAGAGATCGCGCCGCACAGCACGACCCGCCCTCCGATGTTGAGTCCGCCGAGCGCCGCGTCGAGCACGCGTCCGCCGACGTTGTCGAAGTAGACGTCGACGCGGTTGGGGCAGTGCTCCTTGAGTGCTGCCGACAGGTCGTCGGTGCGGTGGTTGATCGCCGCGTCGAACCCGAGCTCATCGACCACGAAACGCGCCTTCTCGTCGGTACCGACGATGCCCACCACGCGGCATCCGAGGATCTTCGCGACCTGCCCGACGATCGATCCGGTCGCACCGGCCGCAGCCGACACGACGACGGTCTCGCCGGCTTGTACGGCGCCGATCTCGGTGAGGCCGAACAACGCGGTCGCGCCCGTCGCGCCGTAGATCGAGATCGCGGCGGGCAGGTCGGTGTCGGCCGGCAGCACGTTGGTGAACACGTCGTCGCGCACGACCGAGTAGTCCTGCCATCCCGGCAGCCCGTAGGCGATGTCGCCGACCCGGTAGGCGTCGCAGCGACTGGCCACGACGTGGCCGATGCCGCTGCACCGCACGACCTCGCCGATCTCGACCGCCGGCAGGTAGCCCTCGCCCCGGTTCAGCCAGGTGCGCACGGTGGCATCGATCCCGAGGAATCGGCCGCGCACCAGGGCTTCGCCGTCGGCGATCTCGGGGAGGGGCGACTCGACGAGTTCGACGTCGTCGGGCGTGAGCAGACCCTCGGGTCGGCGTCGGAGGATCATCTGTCGATTGATCGGCTCGGCGGGCATCGGCGAACGGTAGCCGCCGTCTCCAGAGGCCTGCTCTGCAAGCCATACTGTGGCCGCGCATGCAGCGAGGGGGATGACGGATGAAACTCGACGACGTCGATCTGACCGATCTCGATCGGTTCCAACGCCAGGAGCATCACGAGATGTTCGAGGTGGTGCGGGCAGAGGATCCCGTGCACTGGAGCGAAGAGGCCGACGGCCCCGGGTTCTGGTCGATCACGAAGCACGCCGACATCCAGCTGCTCAACCGCGACGCCGAGGGATTCAGCGCGGAGATGGGCGGGATTACGCTGATGGAGACCTCCGAGATCGAGGAGGGCTTCGACATGCGCGGCAAGATCATGGTGATGACAGATCCGCCGAAGCACACGCGTTATCGGCTGTTGGTCAACAAGGGCTTTACGCCCCGGATGATCGGCCTGATCGAGGCGCATCTCGCCTACCGCGCCGAACTGATCGTCGACAGCGTCATCGAGCGCGGCGAGTGTGAGTTCGTCACCGAGCTGGCCGCCGAGCTTCCGCTCCAGGCGATCGCCGCGATCATGGGCGTGCCTCACGAGGAGCGCCACCTGCTCTTCGACTGGTCGAATCGCATGGTCGGTGCTGACGACCCCGAATACAACAAGGATCCCGACAACAAGGCGAACGCGACGATTGCCGCGGCCGAGCTGTACGTGTACGCGTCGCAGCTCGGCGAGGCTCGGCGCACCGATCCGCGCGACGACATCGTGACCAAGCTGATCAATGCCGAGATCGACGGCGACAAACTCACGTCCGAGGAGTTCGAACTCTTCATCCTGCTGCTCGCGATCGCCGGCAACGAGACGACCCGCAACGCGACCGCGCACGGCATGCATGCGCTCATGACGAACCCCGACCAGTTCGCCAAGCTGCGTGACCACCCCGAGCTCATGGCGTCGGCCACCGAGGAGATCCTGCGCTGGTCGTCACCGGTGCTCTACTTCCGCCGCCAGGCGACGCGCGACTTCGAGCTGCGCGACAAGAAGATCAAGGCGGGCGACAAGATCGCGCTCTGGTACGTCTCCGGCAATCGTGACGAGGAGGTGTTCGACGACCCCTTCCGGTTCGACGTCGAGCGCACGCCCAACGAGCACATCGCCTTCGGTGGTGGCGGCGCCCACTTCTGCCTCGGCGCGAACCTGGCGCGACTCGAGCTGCGCCTGCTGTTCGAGCAGATCGTGGCCCGCACCGGCGACATGCGCATCACCGGTGAGGTCGAGCGGTTGCGGTCGAACTTCATCGGGGGCATCAAACACATCCCCGTCGCGTTCACGCCGGGCGAGCGACTGCATCCCGCCGAGGCCATCGCGTAGGCGAGACTGCCGGCCATGGCCGCCGGCGCTGCGATCGAGATCTTCTCGCTCCACCATGAGTACGCGACCGCGGCCGATCCGGTCGTCGTGCTCGACGACGTCACCTGCTCGATCCCCGAGGGTGGCTACGTCGCGCTCAGCGGCGCGTCGGGTGCCGGTAAGTCGACGTTGTTGTCGGTGATCGGCGGCCTCGAACCACCGCAGGGCGGCGAGATCACCGTGGCCTCGACCGACCTGCACGGGCTCGGTCGCAACGCGCTCGCGAGGTATCGGCGCGACACGGTCGGCTTCGTGTTCCAGCACTTCGGCCTGCTCGACACGTTGACCGCACGCGAGAACGTCGAGCTGGCCATGACCTTGTCGCGAGTGCCGCGCGGGCAACGCCGCGAGCGCGCCGACGAACTACTGGCCGAGGTCGGACTCGCGCACCGCCTCGATCAACGCGCGCAGCACCTGTCGGGTGGCGAACGACAACGCGTCGCGATCGCGAGATCGCTCGCGAACCAGCCGGCGTTGGTGCTCGCCGATGAGCCGACCGGCAACCTCGACGAGGGATCGGCAGAAGCGGTGATGGCCCTGCTCGAACGCATCCGCGACGAGCGGGGATGCACGCTGCTCGTCGTCACCCACAGCTCGGTGGTGGCGGCGAGAGCAGAGCGGCGCCTGCGACTGATCGACGGCCGCGTCACCGAGCCGGGACTCGCGGGCGGTCGGCGTTGAGCCTCATCGACGCGCTGACCCTCGCCCTGCGCGGCGTGCGACGTCGCTTCGGGCGCGCTGTGCTGACCGTCGTCGCGGTGGGTCTCGCCGCGACGCTGTTGACCGCGCTGCTCATCATCTCGCGCACGGCCGAGAGCCGGGTACTGAACCAGCTCTCGAAGGGCGGACCACTCGCCGGCATTCGCGTGCTGCCCTCGGCGCCCGGCCCGCAGGGTGTCGACGTCGACAATCCGCAGCGCGGCGACGACCGTTCGATCACCGACGACACGATCGATCGGATCCGCGCGGCGCCCGGCGTCAAGGCCGTGACCCCGCTCATCACGGTCGGCGTGTTCATCGACCCGATCGGTCTGCCGCCCGGGCCGGAGCGACGCGGTGTCCGTCGGTTCGCGGACGGGCTCGTCGGCATCGATCTGCACCGGATCTCGAAACTGCCGGTCGCACTCATCAAGGGCCGCTATCCGGCCGTGGGTTCGCGCACCGAGGTCGCGGTGAGCGAGTCGTATATCCGCAGGATGGGTTTCGACCGCAAGACGGCGGCCGGCGTGCTCGACAGCAAGGTCGTGATGGCCGCCGCGCGATCCGAGGCCGACGGCACGGTCACCGGCTGGTGGTTCAAGGCCACCGTCGTCGGGGTCGTCGCGCAGGACGCGGCGCCGGGCATGGGGATCATGTCGCAGGAGATCGTCCGCGAGGCGTACCAGTGGCAGTTGACCGGCGTCGACGGTGGACCCGTGGCCCGCCCGACGACGACCTACTCGGGTCTTTTCGTCGAGGCGACCGCGCTCGACCGAGTCGGGCCCGTGCGCGTCGAGATCTCCGACATCGGGTACACGACCAACGCGTCGGAGAACATCATCGAGTCGGTCACCCGCTACCTGCACGTCGTCGACATCGTGCTCACCGGCGTCGGGCTGATCGCCGTCGGTATCGCGTCGCTCGGCATCACCAACGCGATGCTGAGCGCGGTCCGCGAGCGGCGCCGCGAGATCGGAGTGATCAAGGCGCTGGGGGCGAGAGACCGTGATGTATTGCTGGTGTTCCTCATCGAGGCCGGGATGCTCGGCGCGATTGGCGGGGTGATCGGATCGATGCTCGGGTGGGGCGTCGCGCGCGGCGTCGGCGAGGCAGTGAACCGATTCCTGGTCGGACAGGGTCTGTCGGGTGTGCAACTCGAGGTGCCCGCGACACTGATTGTCGGCAGCATCGTCGGCTCGACCGCCTTGGCGCTGCTGGCGGGCGTCGTACCGGCGCGACGCGCGGCGCGTCTCTCGGCGAAGGAGGCCGTCGATGCGACGTGACGCGAGGGCTCGGACCGTGCGGTCGCGGGTGATTGCATCGCGGTCGGTTGCGGCGTCGCTGGTTGCGTGGGCTGTCGTCACCAGCGGGTGCGCAACCGCGAAGCCGCAGCCGCTGCAGGTCGCAGCCGCGGTCGACCACGTCTCG
>JAYTFP010000212.1:0-4059 GCA_043734285.1 Acidimicrobiaceae bacterium | reverse complement strand
CGTCGAGGGTGTGTTGAAGGGCAAGGACTTCGATCGCACGCTGGTCGCGACCACCTACGACGGCATCCGCATCGAGCCGCTCTACACGGCCGATTCGGTCTCGCTCGTCGACGAACTCCCCGGGCAGTCGCGGTTCACCCGCGGCCGCGTCGCGGCGGGGCACCTCGGGGGAGCGTGGGACATCCGCCAGACCCACGCACATCCCGATCCCGCGGTCGCGAACCGCCAGATCATCGAAGACCTCGAGGGCGGAGTCACCTCACTGACGCTCCGCCTCGACATCGGCGGTCGCGGCGACGTCGACGGTGTCGTGGTCGCCTCGCTCGACGACTTCGGCGCGGCGCTCGACGGGGTGCTGCTCGAACTCGCCCCGATCGCGCTCGAGGCGGGGCCGTGGTTCGCCGACGCGGCGAACTGGCTCGGAGAATGGTGCGAGCACCGCGGCGTCGGTCCCGACCAGGTGTCGGGGTCGCTCGGCGCCGATCCGCTGGGCTCGCTCGCCGCCACCGGACGCCTTCCGCAAGGTCTGCCCGCGGCGTTGTCGGAACTCGTCGAGCTCGCGGTGCGTTGCTCGGCCGGCCATCCCCACCTGACAGCGGCCGTGATCGACGCCGGTGTCTACTCCGATGCCGGCGCGTCGGAAGGCCAGGAGCTGGGGATCGTGCTCGCGACTGCGGCCGAGTACCTCCGGGCGATGGTCGCGGGTGGGCTCGACGTCGGCGCGGCCGCGGCGCAGATCAGTGTGGTACTGACCGCGGATGCCGACGTGTTCACGACGATTGCCAAGGGCCGCGCGATCCGGCGGTGTTGGGCGCACCTCGTCGAGGCCGCGTCGGGCACGACCGACGGACGCGGCGCGGATGTGATCGTGAGCGCGCGCACCGCGTCGCGGATCATGAGTCGCCGCGATCCGTGGGTGAACATGTTGCGCACGACCGCAGCGTGCTTCGCTGCCGGTGTCGGCGGGTTCGATTCGATCACGGTCCAGCCGTTCGACGCCGCGCTGGGCCTGCCGGGCGGCCTCGGCCGGCGGCTCGCCCGCAACACGCAGTTGCTGTTGCAGGAAGAGTCACACATCGGCCGAGTCATCGATCCTGCGGGCGGATCGTGGTATCTCGAGTCGCTCACCGACTCGTTCTGTGACGCGGCATGGACGACGTTGCAGGGCATCGAGGCCTCCGGCGGTTTGGCCGCGGTGCTGGCCGATGGTTCGCTCGCGGCACAGCTCGCCGCGGTCCACACCGCGCGTGCGGCCAACATCGCGAAGCGTCGCGATCCGCTCACCGGCGTCAGCGAGTTCCCGAACCTCGCGGAAGAACCGGTGGTCGTCGAGCACGTCGACCGTGACGCGGTGCGCGCCGCCGCTCGCGCTCGCGCGGTCGACCTGACCGGGCCCGTCGGGCCCGCCACCGAGGTCACCGCGTTGCCAGTGCATCGGCTGGCCGAAGCGTTCGAGGAACTGCGCGACGCGTCCGACAGGTTCTTGGCCGAGACGGGCGGTCGTCCCCGGATCTTTCTCGCGAACCTCGGCTCGCCGGCCGACAACACCGCTCGGTCCACGTTCGCCAAGAACTTCTTCGAGGCGGGCGGCATCGAGGCGGTCCCTTACGGAGGGTCGGCCGATGACGGAGCGATCGCCCACGCATTCGAAGCCTTGGGCACCGACCTTGTGGTGATCTGCTCGTCGGACGCGGTGTATGCCGACCGGGCGGCGAGCATGGCGGGGGTGTTCAAGGAGATGGGGGCAACGCGGGTCTACTTGGCGGGTCATCCGGGCGACCGGCGCGATGAACTCATGGCCGCCGGGGTCGACGAGTTCATCCACGTCGGAGTCGACGTGGTCGACGCGCTGGCGCGAGCGCTGACGACCGTCGGGGTTGCATCATGAGCGGGCTGCCCGACTTCACCAAGGTCGACGGACCGACCGCTCGCGCAGGTGATCACGACACCTGGCGCCGCGATCTCGAGGCCGCGACCGGGCTCGAAATGTCGAAGTCGATGTGGGAAACGCCCGAAGGCATCGACGTCGCGCCGCTCTACGGCGCGGCTGACATCGCGGAGCTCGACTTCCTCGAGGGGTACCCCGGGGTCACGCCGTATCTCCGCGGCCCGTACCCGACGATGTACGTGAATCAGCCGTGGACCGTGCGCCAGTACGCGGGGTTCTCGACCGCCGAGGATTCGAACGCGTTCTATCGGCGCAATCTCGCGGCAGGGCAGAAGGGCCTGTCGGTGGCGTTCGATCTGGCGACGCACCGCGGGTACGACTCCGATCACCCGAGGGTGTCGGGCGACGTCGGCATGGCCGGCGTGGCCATCGACTCGATCTACGACATGCGCGTGCTGTTCGACTGCATCCCGCTCGACCAGATGTCGGTGTCGATGACGATGAACGGCGCGGTGCTGCCCGTGCTCGCGCTCTACATCGTCGCGGCCGAGGAACAAGGGGTCGCGCCCGAGCAACTCGCCGGCACGATCCAGAACGACATCCTCAAAGAGTTCATGGTGCGCAACACCTACATCTATCCGCCGACGCCGTCGCTGCGAATCATCTCCGACATCTTCGCCTTCACCAGCGAGCGGATGCCGAAGTTCAACTCGATCTCGATCTCGGGCTATCACATGCAGGAGGCCGGAGCGACGGCCGACCTCGAGCTCGCCTACACGCTCGCCGACGGCATCGAGTACCTGCGCGCCGGCATCGACACCGGCCTCGCCGTCGACCGTTTCGCGCCGCGTCTCAGCTTCTTCTGGGCGATCGGCATGAACTTCTTCATGGAGGTCGCCAAGCTGCGGGCCGCGCGGCTGTTGTGGGCGCGGCTGGTGAAGCAGTTCGAGCCGACCTCGGAGAAGTCGCTGTCGCTCCGCACGCACAGCCAGACCTCGGGCTGGTCGCTCACCGCGCAGGACGTGTTCAACAACGTCGTGCGCACGTGCGTCGAGGCGATGGCGGCGACGCAGGGTCACACGCAGTCGCTGCACACCAACGCGCTCGACGAGGCCCTCGCGCTGCCGACCGACTTCAGCGCACGCATCGCGCGCAACACGCAGCTGTTCCTGCAACAGGAGTCGAACACGACGCGGGTCATCGACCCGTGGGGTGGCAGCTACTACGTCGAACGACTCACCTACGAGCTCGCGGCGCGGGCATGGGAGCACATCGAAGAGGTCGAGGCGCTCGGCGGCATGACCAAGGCCATCGAGGCCGGCATCCCCAAGCTGCGGATCGAAGAGGCTGCGGCGCGTACGCAGGCGCGCATCGATTCGGGCCGCCAGTCGGTGATCGGCGTCAACAAGTTCCGGCCCGACGGCGACGAGAAGATCGACGTGCTCAGGGTCGACAACGCCGCGGTCCGCGCTGGGCAGTTGGCGAAGCTCGCACGTCTGCGTGCCGAACGCGATCCGTCTGCGGTCGCCTCGACACTCGCCGCGCTGACTGACGGCGCGGCGAACGGCACGGGCAACCTGCTCGCTCTCGCGATCGACGCGGCGCGGGCCATGGCGACCGTCGGGGAGATCTCCGAGGCGCTCGAGAAGGTCTACGGTCGGCACAAGGCGGAGATCCGATCGATTTCAGGGGTGTACCGGGGCGAGATGGGTGCCGACAACGCGATGGTGGCGAAGGTCAGGGCGAAGGTCGAGGCGTTCGAGGCGGCCGACGGCCGGCGTCCGCGCATCCTGATGGCCAAGATGGGCCAGGACGGTCACGACCGCGGTCAGAAGGTGGTCGCCTCGGCGTTCGCCGACCTCGGGTTCGTCGTCGACATCGGGCCCCTGTTCAACACGCCCGCCGAGGTCGCGCAGCAGGCGGTCGACTCCGACGTCCACATCGTCGGACCGTCGTCGCTGGCCGCCGGCCACCTCACGCTGGTCCCCGAGCTGAAGGCAGAGCTGGTGCGTCTCGGTCGACCCGACATCATGATCGTCGTCGGTGGCGTGATCCCGCCGCAGGACTTCGATGCGCTCTACGCCGCGGGTGCCTCGGCGATCTTCCCGCCGGGCACGGTCATCGCCGACGCGGCCGACTCGCTGCTCGACGAACTCGCCGAGCGCCTGGGT
>JAYTFP010000211.1:0-28695 GCA_043734285.1 Acidimicrobiaceae bacterium | reverse complement strand
GCACTTCACGTTCCTCGACCGCCACGGCCAAATCGTCGGCAACCGCCTCGTCACCCACCTCCGACAACACTGTTTTCGACAAGACAGCCGGCCACCACCCGGCTGCCTCGCCGATCAACCCGAACAACAAGCACTCGCCATCACCGGGCGCACCGCGACCTGTATCGGCGGCGGCGAGAAACTCACGTTCTACGGCGCTGATGTCTGGGTCTCCGCACTCCTCACCCGAGCACTCGAAGCCGAACTGGCGCCGACGAGAACGAGTCCGTCGCCGCCTGACGTGCGACTCCTCGACCCGACACACGAGTGACCCGACCTCTACCGTGGTCCAGTGACGTGGTTCGAGGATTCCGGTGAACCCGAGTCCGCTCCGCGCGACCCCGCGGCGTGGCCCGGTATCGAAAAGGGCAACCCGGCTCCCTTCGCTCCCGCTCCGCCGCCGCCCGGCGGCACGTTCGCGGCGCCGCCACCTCCGCCGGGTCCGCCCGTCGGTGACCTGCCGCCGGATCTGCTGATCTCGAACGCGCGGTCGATCCGCCCGTTGACAGTGATCGCGGCACTCGTCGTCGGCGCGCTGCTGTTCGGACTCGGTGCCTGGTCCTTTCATGGCAACAATGCGGCACCGACCGTCCAGTTCCCGACGCTGAGCACAGTGCGACAGACCACGACGACCCGGCCACCGAGCTCGACATGGGAGGTGCAGCACGCCTCCACCGCCGATGCCGAGATCACATGGAGGATGCCCCGCCCCGACTCGACCGAGGGGCCGACCCCGCTCGCGGGGATCGACATCACTGCGAGCGATTCGTCATGGCTCGTGCAGCGCGCCGACCAACCGCTGCGTTACGAGGTGCACCTCTTCCAACACCTCGACCGGCTGGCCGCCAAGGACAACGATCGCGCACAGAAGGTCATCAGCGCGACGCAGGGAGGGACATCGTTCGAGGAGATTCGGATCGTGCACGGCAAGACCGAGATGTCACTCACCAACAGCTACCAGGAGTTCAACTATCAGGCCCACCTGTACTCCTGGCAGGGAAACGTCTTCGTCGTGTCGGTCGGCTGGCACACCCGAAGCGCTGATCATCCTCAGAACGATGACCCGACGGTACCGATGAAGGAGGATCTCGCCACGATCCTGTCGAGCGTCGTGTTCACAGCACGCTGAGGATCAGGCGTCGCCGGCGTCGACGAGCGCATCCGCATCCGCGTCGTCCACGTCGACGGCGCTGGTCGTCACCGGCGGGCGTCTCGTCAGCCGGCCCAGCTTCTCGGCAGCGACGAGCGTCGCGTCCGCGAGATTGCTGAACTCGACCCGCACGTCGCTGAGATCCTGGCGCTGGGTCGCGGCAGCGATGCGCGTCGTCGCCTTGTCCCAGTGGAAGCGGAACATGCCGATGTCGTAGGCGCCATCCTTGATGAGCGCTGTCTGCATGACCTTCTCGTTCGGCTCCTTCACGTCCCACACGATGTGGAAGACCGCGAGCAACTTGATGACGTAGTACGCCATGTCGAACTCCCACCAGCGAAAACCCTGGCGGCACGAGCTCTGGATGTGGTGGTGGTTGTTGTGCCACCCCTCGCCCATCGTGACGAACGCGACGAACGCGTTGTTGCGGCTCGAGTCCTCGGTCGCGTAGCGACGCGTGCCGACGAGATGCGCCATCGAGTTCACGAGGAACGTGCAGTGCCACACCATCACGGTGGACAGGAAGAAGCCGGTGACCAGACCGCTCCATCCACCCCACCAGAGGCACCCCATCGCGAGGAGCCATGGTCCGATCCAGTCGAACCGGTTGAAGAACCGAAGCTCGGGATACTTGGCGAAATCCTCGATGGCTTCGGTCGGCACCCGATCGCTCTTCGTCGCGAGTACCCAGCCGACATGGCTGTACAGCACGCCTTTGATCGGCGAGTGCGCATCCTGCACGGTGTCGGTGTAGCGGTGGTGCAGCCGATGGTTGCCCGACCACCACAGCGGACCCTTCTGCGCACACGTCGTACCGCCGAACGCCAAGATGAACTGGAACACCCGCGACGTCTTGAACGTGCGGTGCGCGAAGTAGCGGTGATAGCCGGCGGTGATGAAGAACATCCGCACCCAGTACGTCACCAGCAGGATCTGCCAGTCGTGCCAGCCGACGCCGGTGATGATCGCGAGCAGCGGCAGGAAGTGCACGAGGATGAACGGAATCGACGTGTTGCGGCTGATCGATTCGCCCGGGAGTCGATTCGGGTGGGTCACGTGGGCAGCGGTCACAGGCGGAGAGGTTACTGCCGGTAAGGGGTCATGCCCGCATCATGTCGGCATCATCTCCGCGAACCGCCCGAAGAGGTATCTCGAGTCGTGCGGACCCGGCCCCGCCTCGGGGTGGAACTGGATGCCGAACGCCGGCACCTCGGTGCTGCGGAAGCCTTCGAGCGTGCCGTCGTTGAGGTTCACGTGGGTGACCTCGACGCCGTCGACGCCGTCGAGGTCGACGCAGTAGTTGTGGTTCTGGCTGGTGATCTCGATCCGGCCCGTCGTCAAGTCGCGCACCGGGTGGTTGCCGCCGTGATGACCGAAGGGCAGCTTGAACGTGGTGCCGCCGAGCGCGGTGCCGAGGAGTTGGTGACCCATGCAGATCCCGAAGATCGGCACCTGGCCGAGCAGCTCGCGGATCGTGGTCGGTAGGTACGTGACCGCGGACGGATCGGCCGGACCGTTCGACAGGAACACGCCATCGGGATGCAGCGCCATGATGTCGGCGGCCGACGTGGTCGACGGCACGATCTGCACCGTGCCGATCTCAGCCAGGCATCGCACGATCGTCGCCTTGATGCCGCAGTCGATCGCGACGATCGTCCGCGGCGCGTCGCCGGCGACCACGGCGATGTCGCCGCGCGTCACCTGCGACACGAGGTCCAATCCATCGGTGCCGCCCGTGTCGATCGCGGCCGACTTCAGCGTCACTGCATCGGCCGATCCAAACGCGCCCGGGAGTGCGCCGCTCTCGCGCAACACGCGGGTCAGGCGGCGCGTGTCGACACCGGCGATGCCCGCGATACCGGCGCGCACCAGATACGCGTCGAGGTCGTCGTCGGAACGCCAGCTGCTGCGCCGCCGCGCCATGTCGCGGATCACGATGCCGCGGCACCGCACGCTGCTCGCCTCGTCATCGGCCGGCGTCACGCCGTAGTTGCCGAGATGCGCCGTCGTGAAGGTGATGATCTGCCCCGCATACGACGGGTCGCTGATCACTTCCTGGTAGCCGGTCATCACCGTGTTGAACACGACCTCACCGCAGGTCACCCCTTCGGGCTGTGCGGCACCGATGAGCTCACCTTCGAAGGTCGAGCCGTCGGCCAAGACCAGCGCCCCTTCTCGGATTGCGCCCTCTCTCGTCACAGGAGTTCACCGTATCAGGAGCCCAGCCGCCCTAGATTCCACGGCCATGCGCATCGTCCCTCGCCACTGGCACAATGAGACCTGGGTCTGTTCGATGCGCGGTCACGCGGTGCCGGCGGCCGGCGTCGGGTCGATCACCGCCGCCGACCGGCGGCTGGCCGTCGAGGTCGGTGACGGCACCCGGCTCTGTCGGTGCCTACGTTGCGACACCTGGATCGAGCTGCCCGACCCGGCCGAGACCGCCACGACCGAGACCATGCCCGCACTGTCGGAGATGACGCTCCCCCGCCGCGGCCGCGTGTTGCAGGACGCGATCCTCCTCCGGCTCATCTCGATCAGCCGCGGCCTGCACTCCATCGGCTTCGCACTCCTCGCGATCGCGCTCGGCGTCGTCGAGTTGAAACTGCCCGGACTCAAGCGCTCGGCCAACAGCGTGTACGACTCGTTGCAGTCGACGATCACCCAGTCGGGTCAGGATCCCAGCCGGCGCTTCCTCGCGAAACAGGCGTCGAAGATCGGCCATTTCAACCAGCACACGGTCGTCGTCCTGCTCGTCACCGCATCGGTCTACGCGGTGATCGAGGGCGTCGAGGCAGTCGGGCTCTGGAAGGAGCGACGCTGGGCCGAGTACCTCACCGCGGTCGCGACAGCGGGGTTCCTCCCGCTCGAGATCATCGAACTCGTCGACAAGGTCAGCGCGCTGCGCGTCATCGCGCTGGTGGGTCAACATCGCGATCCTGAATCTGGCTCGTCTGGAACAAGCACCTGTTCGGACTGCAGGGCGGCGAGGCGACGCTCGTCGAGTCGACCGCGTGGAGCGAGATCCTCGAGCGGCCCACGCCCGCCTCGGGACGCGTCTGACAATCAGCCGCAGGGGTGCGGGAGTCAGCGGCCGGTCTGGATGTAGGTGTGCAGGTGCTCGCGCTCGGACTCGAGGTCGTCGAGGCGGCGCTTGACGACGTCACCGATGCTGATGATCCCGCAGATCCCCGAGTCGTCGATCACCGGGATGTGCCGCTGGCGACTCTCGGTCATCACCCGCGCGAGTTCCTCGATCGAGTCGTCGAGACGGCAGATGCGCAGATCGACCGTCATGACCTCGGCGACACGGCTGTCGAAGCCCGACCTGCCGGCGCGGGCGAGGTGCCGCACGACGTCGCGTTCGAAGATGATCCCATCGACGCTCACGCCGTCGACCGTGACGACCAGTGCGCCGTACCCACGCTCGGTCAACATTCGGCCGGCGTCCTCGACGCTCGAGTCAGGTCCGATCGTAGCGACGTCGGAACCCTTCTGACGGAGGATGTCGATGACCCTCATGTCGTGCCTCCAGGTCGCCCGGCGGGGAAGTTGCCGGATCTGATTCCGACCAGCATGACCTATCGAGGGGCCCGGGACCAGGGATCTTTCAGCGACGGATCTGAGCGGTGGAGACGACTCGGCGGGGCGGCTGCGAGTTCAGCTCGGCAGCGGCGGCGCGGGCGGTGGCCCGGTCGGCCTCTTCACGCACGACGTTGCCGTCGGCATCGGCCACGACGTAACGGCCGCCGGTGTTGCACACGGTGTAAGTAGCAGGCATGGCTCTCCATCGGCGCGATCGAGCCGATATTGAGCGTGAGCCGAAAGGCGCCACGCTCCATCAGGAGCGCGGCTGCCGGTTTGAGGCCAGCGGACCAGCAGATCAGCGTGTCGGTGCGCCGTCCTCGACCACGAGTTCACCGGCGTGCATCGTGTGGCGGACCCGCCCCTTCACCGTGCGGCCCACGTACGGGACGTTCGAGGACCGTGAGGCGCCGCCCGTCGCGTCGATCGTCCACGTCGCCTCGGGATCGATCACACAGAGGTTGGCAGCGCGACCCTCGACGATCGGACCGCCGTGGCGATCGGCGATGCCGGCGATCCGGGCCGGTTGCCACGACAGCAGGGCCATGACGTCGGGAAGTGCCATCTCCAACTCGGTGATCGCCAGCGCCAGCGCGTACTCGAGTCCGAGCATCCCCGGCGGCGCCTCGTCGAAGGCGCGTTCCTTCTCGTTGGCCGCGTGCGGGGCATGGTCGGTGGCGATCGCGTCGATCGAGCCGTTACGCAGGCCTTCCTTCACCGCGGCGACATCGTGCGGCGACCGCAGCGGCGGGTGCACCTTGAAGACGGGGTCGTAGCCCGCACAACACCCGTCGGTCAGCGTGAAGTGGTGGGGCGCTGCCTCGCACGTGATCGGCAGGCCCGATGCCTTTGCCGCGGCGACCATCGCCACCGAGCCCGCCGTCGACAGGTGCAGGAAGTGCATCGACGCACCGGTCATACGGGCGAGCGCGATGTCGCGCATCACCATCAACTCCTCGGCCTCGGCCGGCTGGCCCGCGAGGCCGAGGCGCGATGACCACTCGCCCTCGTGCATGCAGGTGCCCTCGCTCAGCGCGGCCACCTCGCAGTGCTGTGCGAGCGTCACGCCAAGGCCCGACGCGTACTCGAGCGCGCGCCGCATGAGCCGGACGTCCTGCACGCCCGCGCCGTCGTCGGTGAAGATCCGCACGCCGAGCGCCGCCATCTCGGCCATCGGCGCCAACGCCTCGCCCGCACGACCGACCGTGATCGCGCCGGCGATCTCGATGTCGCAGAGCGCTCGCCGTCCCAACTCGGCGACGTCGCGCACGACCGACGCGCTGTCGATCGCCGGCGTCGTGTTCGGCATGGCCAACACCGCGGTGTAGCCCCCGAGTGCCGCGGCGCGACTGCCCGACTCGATCGTCTCGGCCTCTTCCTTGCCGGGCTCACGCAGATGGGTGTGGAGGTCGACGAGTCCGGGCGCCACCACACAGCCGCCGGCGTCGATGGTCACTTCCGCGCGCAGGTCGGGGCCGACCGCGACGATCGTCGCATCGCGCACCACGACGTCGGCGAACCGCTCCCCTGTCTCGTCGATGACCCGACCACCCTTGATGACGACGTCGGTCACCGACTCACTCGCTTTCCTGGCTCAAGCTGTCGATCTGCGCACCCGACCCGAGCACCATGAACAACACTGCCATCCGGACCGACACGCCATTGGCGACCTGCTCGGTGATCACCACGTTGGGGCGATCGGTGACCTCGGGGGCGATCTCGACACCGCGGTTCATCGGCCCGGGGTGCATGATCAGCGCGTCCTTGCCGAGGCGGTCGGCGCGCTCACTCGTCAGCCCGTAGAGCGACGAGTACTCGCGCAACGTCGGCACGAGCGCCTCGGTCATTCGCTCCTGTTGCATGCGCAGGAGATAGCAGACGTCGATCTCACCGAGCACGGCGTCGAGACTCAGGCTCACCTCGACAGGCCACCCGACCAGCGATGGCGGGAGCAGCGTGGGAGGGCCGACCAGCGTCACTTTCGCACCGAGCGCAGTGAAGGCGGCGACGTTGCTGCGCGCGACGCGCGAATGCTTGATGTCACCGACGATCGCGATGTGCCGGCCGTCGAGCGATCCGAAGTGCGAGCGGATCGTGTACGCATCGAGCAACGCCTGAGTCGGGTGTTGGTGCCAGCCGTCGCCCGCGTTGACGATCGAAGCATCGGTCCACTCGGTGATCTGGCGGGGAACGCCCGAGCTGCGATGGCGCACCACGATCGCGTCGATCCCGAACGAGCTGATCGTCTCGACGGTGTCGCGCAGCGACTCGCCCTTCTTGACCGACGACGACGCGGCGGCGAACGACATCGTGTCGGCCGACAGCCGCTTGGCCGCGGTCTCGAAGCTCAGCCGAGTGCGCGTGGAGTCCTCGTAGAACAACGACACCACCGTCTTGCCCCGCAACGCCGTGGCGCGGCGCATCGACGACCGGTTCAACTCGGTCATGTGATCAGTGAGGCTCAGGAGCCCCTCGAGTCCGTCACGATCGAGGTCGTCGATCGACAGCAGGTGTTTCACTTCACCATCTCGCCGAGCGCGACCCCGTCGGTCGACACGTTGACCATCTCGTCGCGACGCGTCGGCAGGTTCTTGCCCACGTAGTCGGGACGGATCGGCAGCTCGCGGTGGCCGCGATCGACCATCACCGCCAACTGCACCGCACGCGGTCGGCCATAGTCGCCCAGCGCGTCGAGCGCCGCACGGATCGTGCGCCCGGTGAACAGCACGTCGTCGACGAGCACCACGGTGCGTCCGTCGACGTCGAACGGGATGTCGGTCACCTCTTCGGGCAGCACGGGCCGCAGGCCGATGTCGTCGCGATAGAAGGCGACGTCGAGCATCCCGACACGCAACTGCGTGCCCTCGATGTCGGCGAGTTCAGCGGCGATCGCGTGTGCCAGCGGCACGCCGCCCGTCTGCAGGCCGGCCAGCTCGACACCCTCGAGGCCGTGGTTGTGCTCGACGATCTCGTGCGCCATGCGACGGATCGCACGCTTCAGGTCGACGGCGTCCATGACCTGGCTCCGGGCCACGAACGTTCCGCCATACGGCGGAGCTCCGCGGCGCTCGCGCTCGCCCATCTCGATACCTCTTTCCCGTGAACGCCTCTCAGGACGCTCGTTAACGGTCGAAGTTCAGGTTACAGCTCAATCCGCATCGACGTCGGGGCGAAGCTCCTTGGCGACCGCCGACAGCACGCCGTTGACGAAGCGTCCGGAATCGTCGGTCGAGTAGGTGTTCGACAGCTCGACCGCCTCGTTGAGGACCACCGCCGTGGGGACCTGCGGCTGGTGCCCGAGCTCGTAGATCGCCACCCGTAGGACCGCGCGGTCGAGTGCGGGCATCCGCTCGATCGACCAGCCCTTGGCGAAGCAAGTGATGAGCGCGTCGATGGCCTCGCGGTGCTCGTCGACACCGCGCACGAGCGCATCGGTGTAGGCGTCGGGCTCGACCGCCTGCTCGGCCAGCAGGTCGTCAGCGGCGAGCTCTCGTTGCTCGGCCTCGTAGACGAGCTGCACCGCGCGTTCACGCGCCTCGCGCCGCCCGGCGGCTGCGGACGGGAGTTCCACTAGTTGGCTCGCGTGATGTATTCGCCGGAGCGCGTGTCGACGCGGATGATGTCGTCGGGGCCGACGAACAACGGCACCTGCACGACCAGGCCGGTGGTCAGCGTGGCCGGCTTGCGGGCGCCCGACACACGGTCGCCCTGCACACCCGGCTCGGTCTCTGCGATCGGGATGTCGACAGCGGCCGGCAGCTCGACGCCGATGATCTCGTCGCCGAACATCATCACCGACGCGGTCATGTTCTCGATCAGGTAGTTCTTCGAATCACCGAGCGACTCGGGACGCACCGTGAGCTGGTCGTACGTCGAGGTGTCCATGAAGACGTAGTCGGAGCCGTCGTGGTAGAGGAACTGCATGTCCTTCTTCTCGACGAAGGCCCTCTCCATCTTCTCGCCGGCGCGGAACGTGCGATCGAGCACCGCTCCGGTGCGGATGTTCTTGATGGTGGTGCGCACGAACGCGCCGCCCTTGCCGGGCTTCACGTGCTGGAACTCGACCAGCTGGAACAGTCCGTCGTCGAGATCGAGGGTGATCCCGTTCTTGAAATCCTGTGTCGAAACCTGTGCCATGACCCGTCATTCCTCGCGATCGATTGCGATGCTCTTGGTGGTGTGAGTCAAGGTCTCGCAACCGTCGGCCGTCACGACGACCGTGTCCTCGATGCGAACACCCTCGCCCCGCTCGGCCAGGTACACACCCGGCTCGACCGTGACCACTTGACCGACGGCGAGCGTAGCATCGGACGTCGAGCCCACCCGTGGGGCCTCGTGGATGTCGAGGCCCACGCCGTGGCCCGTCCCGTGGCTGAAGAAATCGGCCCAGCCCGCCTCCGCAATGACCCTGCGGCACGCCGCATCGACCGCCGAGGCGGCGACACCGGCCCGCACGGCGGCGACACCGCGACGCTGCGCCTCGGCGACCACGTCGATGAGCCGGCGCTGCTCGTCACTGGGTTCGCCGATGCAGACGGTCCGGGTCATGTCCGAGCAGTACCCGTCGACCACCGCCCCGAAGTCGAGCACGACGAGGTCGCCGTCGACCATTGTGCGGTCGCCCGGCCTCGCATGTGGCAAGGCGCTGTGCGGACCCGACGCGACGATCGTCTCGAAGCTGTTGCCCGACGCCCCGAGTCGGCGGATGCGCCCGTCGAGTTCGGTCGCCACCTCACGCTCAGTCGGTCTCGCCGCCAGCATCGGACGGATCTCGGCCAGCGCCGCGTCGGCGATCGCCGCGGCGCGGCGCATCCGATCGAGCTCCCCGTCGTCCTTCACGATCCGCAACTGCTCGACGAGCCCATCGGTGGGTGCCAGCTCGATGCCGGCGAACGACGTCTCGAAACTGCGGAGCTGCGACCACGTGACCGACACTGCCTCGAGCCCGAGACGCTCCACTCCCTGCGCGGCTGCGGTCAGCAGTTTCTGCTGCTCGGTCGAGGTGACCTCGATCCGCGCCTCGACTCGGGCGGCGGAGAGCTGGGCCGGCGCCTGGTCGCCGTATCGCCCGTCGGTGACGAAGACAATCTCGTCGCTGCGCACGAGCAGCGTCGCCGCAGATCCGGTGAAACCGGTCAGGTACCGGATGTTGGTGAGGTTCGTGACGAGCAGGGCATCGCAGCCCGCGCCGGCGATCAACGGGCGGAGACGACCGAGGCGTTGCGCCACCTCCATCGCTGCGAACCCGGACGCGTCGACGCTCATCCAGCCGCCAGGCGAGCCGCCACCGCCTCGACCGCGAGTCGGTAGCCGTCACCGCCGAATCCCGCGATCACGCCGGTTGCGACTGGAGCGACGACCGACAGGTGACGCCATTCCTCGCGGGCCGATGGGTTCGACAGATGGAGCTCGACGACGATGCCGTCGAACGCGGCGAGCGCGTCGTGCAGCGCCCAGGCGTAATGGGTGAACGCTCCCGCGTTGACGATGATCGCGGCCACCCGCCCCCGAGCGCTGTGGATCAGATCGACCATCTCGTGTTCGGCGTTCGACTGGTAGTGCTCGATCTCGAGCGCGTGTGCCGTCGCCGCCGACGTCGCTGTGGCCACGTGGTCGTCGAGCGTCTCGGTGCCGTACACGTGCGGCTCGCGGCTGCCGAGCAGGTTCAGATTGGGACCCGACAACAGCAGGACGCGTCGGGCGGCGTTCGGACTGGACACCGTGTCAGCGTACGGCGGCCAGCGCGTCGCGGAGGAGATCTTCCGCGATGCCGCTGACCGGCTCGACGCCTGCCGGACCGTCGAGCACGAAGGTGATCGCCCGCGTCGCCTTCTTGTCGCGTCCGAAGAGCGCGAGGAGTTCATCGTCGTCCAAGCCCACGGGAATCGTCGACGGCAGGTCGTACGCGCCGACCACACGACGGTGCTCGGCCACCTCCGACGAGGAGATCCGGCCGAGTCGGTGCGCGACCTCAGCGGCGTAGATCAGGCCGATCGCGACAGCCTCGCCGTGTCGGAGGTCGTGGCGACCGGCGATCTCGAGCGCGTGGGCGAGCGTGTGCCCGTAGTTGAGGATCGCGCGCCGGCTCGGACCATCGGCCCGCAGGCGCCCCGCGGCATTCTGGCCTTCGCGCTCGTCGGCGGCGACGACGTCGGCCTTGATCCGCACGCAGGCGGCGACGCGCTCGTCGAGATCGAGCTCGTCGAGACGACCGCCGCCCAGCCAATGGTACTTCGCCAACTCACCGAGCCCGCTCCGGTACTCGGGCAGCGGCAGTGTGCCGAGCACCTCTGTGTCGCAGATCACCGCGGCCGGTTGCCAGTACGAGCCGACCAGGTTCTTGCCCTGCGCGAGATTGACGCCGGTCTTGCCGCCGATGGCCGCGTCGATCTGACCCAGAAGCGTCGTGGCGACATGCACGACGGGAACGCCACGGTGGTAGACGGCCGCGGCGAACCCGGCGACGTCGGTGACGAGGCCACCGCCGACCGCGACCACGCAATCGGCGCGGGAGAGTCCCCACTCCGCGAACTGGGCGCACAACGACTCGATGGTCGCCAACGTCTTGTGTGACTCACCGTCGCCGATGGGGAACGTGCGTGACTCGAGTCCGGCATCGACGTCGACGCCGATGTTCGACTGCGTGACGATCGCGACCTTGCGGGTCGCGGCGGGGAGAAATGCCGCCAACTGGTGACGCGCTCCGGCGCCGACGACGACGGGGTAGCTGCGTTCGCCGAGCTCGACGTCGACCGTGATCACGCGACCGCCTCGAGCACCGCGTCGACGACGGTGGCGATGGTCGTGTCGACATCGACGACGACATCGGCCACGGACGCGAAGAGCGGTGCGCGCTCGAGGAGGAGGCGTTCGACGTTGGCCGCGAGATCACCCTCGAGCAACGGCCGCTTCGTGCGACTGCGCTCGAGTCGCGACACGATGACCGCCGCCTCCGCGCGTAGCCACACCGTCAGTGCATCGTCGGCCAGCATCGCCCGGTTCTCGGCAGCGATCACCGCACCGCCGCCTGTGGCGAGCACGACCGGGGTGGCCCCGGCGAGCACCGCCGCGAGCGTCTCGGTTTCGCAGGCTCGAAAGCCCGCCTCACCGTCGAGCGCGAAGATCTCGCTCACCGACAGACCCCGTCGCGAGGCGATCTCGATGTCGAGGTCGACAACGGGTCGGCCGAGCCGCGTCGCGAGTTGCCGCGCAACCGTCGACTTGCCGACGCCCGCCATCCCGATGAGCGCCAGATGTCGGTCGTCACGCAGCACCTGGCGTGACGACTTCAGCAGCTCGTTCGGTCGTGGCGGATGTCCTCGACCAGTCCGAGGATGGGCGCCAACGTCGCGCGCAGAGACGGAGGACGGCGCAACCGCACTTCGAAGAACAACTTCGTGCCGTCGAGTACCTCGACGACCACCGCGCTGCTGTTGCCGTCGACCTTCATGTGCTCGGTGAACATCACCTCGTCGGCGCCGAGGATCTCGATGCGCTGGATGAACGACCAGTCGATGTGCATCGACCAGCTCTGGAATCCGCTGCCGGTGATGTCGACGCCCGCGGGCGAGAACATCATCGCGCCGTTCTTGCGCTTGCGGAGGTGACCGGGGTGACCGCCGAGGTAGCTCACGCCCTTCAGCGTCTCGGGCCAGGCGACGCCGGTCGAATGCCACGGCATCAGCCGCGTCGACTCCTCGATCGACCCGCCCTCGGTGTCGTCAACCTGACGGTCGTCAACCTGACGGTGGTCAACGGCGGGGGCTGGAGCCGGGGGCGGCGGCAGGTGCGAGAAGTCGACAGGGGCGTCGACCAGGGGCGGGGCCATGACGGTGCCGGGGGGAGCGAACCCGATCGGCACGACCGAGCCGCTGGGCGTCGGGTCGTCGATCAGGCTGACCGCGTCGGCGTGATCGGCAGCGGTGACGTCAGCAGAAGGCGCGACCGGCGCGGTCTGGCGCGACCCGAACATCGGCACCGGCGCGGGAGGGGCCGTGAAATCGGGACTCGTGAACGTCGGGTTGACGCGGAGGTCGACGCGATCCTCGACCGATTGCACCGAGAACGCCGACTCGACCCACTCACTCGGGGCCAGGCCGTCGAGTGACGACGCGTCGGACTGGACCGACGACGGGTCGGCGAGTTCGGCGGGCATCGACTGATCGGTGGCCGCGTCGACCTCGGCGAGCTGCCGCGTCAGGACTTCGACCAGCGCCTCACTGAACTCGTCGCTCCAACCGACGCACAGCTCGGTGCCGTCGAGCAGTCGCATCTCGATCGTCTCGAGCGGATACGGCGAATCGTCGATCGCGTCGATCGTCTGGATCGACCGGGTCGGGATCCAGTGCGAGCCGGTCATGCCGGCCACCGTCTGGCCCAGGCCGATGCGCTCGTCAGTGAGGATGAACAGGGTGTCGATGAGCTCGACCGCGCCGCCGGCGGTGCGCTGCATCCACCCTTGCGTGAGTGAGTGGACCATCGTGCTCGGCTCGACGCCGTCGCCCAACGCCCCGAGCGCCTGACGTGCCCATTCGTTGCCATGGGGGAAGCGCTGCGTCAGCGCTTCGGTGAGAGTGATCATCGGAACCTCGAAACGGGGACGGAGAGGCACAACCGCGGTGTGACCCGGAACGATCATTCTTGCCCGTCGACACGAGCAAGACGCGGACCGAGAAAACTACACGCTCCCACTCAATCCACCGAACGTGTGCGCGGGCGGACGTGGCGCTTCGTCGCCACCTGCGCTCGCCGCCGCGATCGCCCGCGCCGCGCTCGGGCTCAGGCTCGACAACTGACGCAAGACGTCGCCACCGTCGGCCGCCGACGGTTCGACCGGTGAGCCGTGTGACTCGAACAACGCGTCGAGGTCGGCGTCGTCGACGGGAGCGAACTGGTCGGCCGAGAGCGAGTCGAGGGCGAACGACGCGACCTCGGGCGATGGGGCCGTCTCGAACTTGGCCATGTCGAAGCCGGCGGTCTCGAACACGGCTGTCTCGAACACGGCTGTGTCGAACGCCGGCGCGTCGAAAGTGGGTGCGACGAGAGCGGGTTCGACGAACACCGGCGATGGCTCGAGCGTCGATGGGGCGATCTCCGCAGGACGATCCGATCCCAACTGGGCGAATCCTGCCGAGACGAGGTCAGCGGCCAGACGCATCGCTGCGAGATCGCCGAGTGACAGCCGTACGGCCATCGCATCGACGCGTCGGCCGCCGCCGATCGCCGCGATGCCGGCCCACATGCGCCGGTCGACCACGACCTCGGACTCGATCAGCTCGTCGACCAACTCGAGGACGCAATCGATGTGCGGGACGATCGCCGTGATCGTGCGCCACTCGGCCATGTCGAGCTCGGCCTGCGCGAGCAGGGTCTCGACCGACACCGGTGCAGAGGGTCGCGGGCAGGACCCCGCCGCATCGAACGAGAAATCGCCGGCCGCGAATCGCAACAAGTCGAACAGGACGTCGCCCAACGACCCAGCGCCGCCACCACCGCCGACCAGTGAGGTCTCCCCCGCGACGACGCCGCCGTCGTCCACCCAGAGTCGCCCGGAGCCCCGGTCGCCCTCGAGGAGCAGCTCGCCCGTCTTGCGCGTCGAGCCGAGCAGACGAAGTACGTCAGCGAAGGGAAACGAGTCGATGCTCCCTTGAAGTGTCATGCGGTTACCGACCTCCCAGCCGCGTTCGGGGTAGGCATCGGCATTTCACCGCCAGAACTCAAGCGCGTCTTGCCTCTCGGTGCAGGCTCTCCGCCGCGGCCGCCGACATCGCGTCGTAGGGCGCGTCGAGCGACGTCCACCGGCGAAAGGCCAGTGCGGCCTGGCCGACGAGCATGCCGAGTCCGTTCGAGGCATCGACCCCACGGGAGCGCAGCGCGGCGAGCCACGGCGTTTCGAGCGGGTGATACACGAGATCGACGGCGAACGCCCCGGCGTGGACGGTGTCGGGCGAAATCGGCATCGACGCGTCTGGTCGGTCGGGCGTACCCATCCCCACGGTCGTCGCGTTGATCACGAGCGAGGCGGCTTCGACATCGGCCGCGGTTCCCACCCGAGCGCGCGCTCCGCCGACGGCTGCGGCTGTAACGGCACGGTCGTGGCTGCGGTTCACGACGACCACGTCGTCGGCGCCGGCCGCCACGAGCGCGGCGATCACCGAACGCGCCGCGCCTCCGGCCCCGAGCACCGCACACCGGCGACCGGCAACGTCGATCGCGAGATCGTGACGCAGCGACAGCAGCAGTCCGTCGCCGTCTGTGTTGTCGCCGACCAGCCGCTCACCGTTCCACGAGATGCAGTTGACCGCACCGAGTGCTCGGGCAGCGGGCGTCAGCTCGTCGAGCGCAGAGATGACCGACTCCTTGTGCGGCGTGGTGACCGACATGCCGGCGATACCGAGCCTGCGCATCGCGTCGACGGCGAGAGGACCGTCGGCCGGAGCGACGTCGAACGCGACAAAGGTCCAGTCGAGTCCGGTCGCGGCGAACGCGGCGGCGTGGATCGCCGGCGACAGCGAGTGTGCGACCGGGTGGCCGATCACCGCCGCGACCCTCGTCGCACCCGACGGGGTCAGATCAGGCCCTTCTTCTGCGCATCGGCCTTGGCCGCGGCGAACGCTGCGGCAGAGTCGGTGAACAGGTGCTCGCGCGGGTTGCCGTTGACGAGCACGTAGTAGAACCACGTGCCCACCTCGGGGTTGATCGCCGCCTGGAGCGACTTGTACGAGGGCAGCGAGATCGGCGTCGGCGGCAGACCCTGGTGTTTGCGGGTGTTGTACGGCGTGTCGACCTCGAGGTCGGCCTTGGTCAATGGATCGGCCGTGCCGCCGCGCCGGTTGAGGCCGTAGAGGATCGTGGCGTCGATGCCGAGCGGCTCGTGCTTGTCGAGCCGGTTCGAGATCACGCGGGCGATCTTGCCGCGCTCGTCGGCCGGGTCACCGGTCTCGCGCTCGATCATCGACGCGATCGTGATCAGGTCGTAGGCGCTGCGCCCGGCGGTGGTGGTCGCGTGGTCGTAGCCGAGCGAGTCGACCTTCTTGATGAACTCGTTCGCGAGCCTCTGGAGGATGACGACCGGCGTCGAATCCTTCTTGAACTGGTAGGTCTCGGGCAGGAGCAGCCCCTCCCAGTTCGTCGTGTTCGCGGGCAGGTACTTCGACTTCACCTGACCGGAGGCGAGCGTGAGTTGGAGCTGCTGCACCGAGATCGAAGGGAACACCTTGTGGATGTCCTCGAGTGCGTCGGCGAGACGTTTGCCCGGGATGATCGTGAGCGACACCGACTGCACCGGCAGGGGTCCGGCCTCGAGCACGTCGGCGGCGGCGCTCATCGACGAGTTGCGGTGGAACGCGATGTAGTTGCCCGCCTTGGGGATGGCCAGGCCGCGGACCTTGGCGTAGAGGTTGAACACCGACGCGCTGCCGATCACACCCTTCTTCTCGAGCAAGACGCCGATGGAGGTGATGCTCGATCCCTTGGGGATCACCACCGACGCGAGTTGGGGGCCCTCGGATCCCGACGGGTTCAGTTGGCGCGCCACCCAGATCAGGCTGGTCGCGGCGATGATCCCGATGACGGCCAGGATGGCGACGAAGGTGACGACCGCCCGGCGACCACGCTCGCTCATCTGCGGGAACGCGGCGTACTCGTCGTCGTCGTACTCGTGGTACTCGTCGTCGATCTCGTCGATGGTGTCGGTCACAGTGTCTCGTCGATCACAGGGTCTCGTCGGTCGGTGCCGGCCTCCGATGATCGAGCCATGCCTGCAGCATCACCGCGGCAGCCAGCTGGTCGATCACGCGGCGTCGAGCGTCGCCTTTCAGGTTCATGGCCATCACCGATCGGTCGGCGGTGACGGTGGTCAGCCGCTCATCGTAGGTCTCGACCGGCAGCGCGGTCGCGGCAGCCAGCTCGTCGACCTCGACCAGCGCCGCCTTGGCCGCAGGACTCACGCGACCGTCCAGGTGGTACGGCATCCCGACCACGATCACCTCGACCTCGGCCTCGGCGGCGAGACCGGCGATCTCACGGTGCTCGCGCACCCGATCGCCGCAACGCTGCACGACGCCATAAGGAGTGGCCACCGTGCCGGCGCTGTCGGACAGCGCTACGCCGATCCGCTTCGAGCCGAGGTCGAGTCCCAGGGCCCTCATCAGGTCAGAGCCCTCATCAGGTCACGTGGAGCTTGGCGCGCACGTCGTCGAGCGCCGCGCCGAGCTGCGACGGGTCCTTGCCGCCCGCCGTCGCCAGATCGCCACCCTTGCCGCCGCCACCGCCGACCATGCGCACTGCGTCGGCGATCAACTCGCCGGCGTCGAGTCCGCTGCCAGGGCTGACCGCGGCGACCAGGGCCACGCCCTTGCCTCCGGGCGACGCGCCGAGCACGACGATCCGCATACCGGGCTTGTCGCGCAGGCTCACCGCGAGGTCGCGCACCTCGTCGCGGGTCGCGGCCTGGACCTCGGCCACGATCACCCCGTCGATCGCGTCGTCGGCGAGATCACCGGCATGCGCCTGCGCGACCTCACGCCGGAGTGCCTTCACCTCGTCGCGGAGCGCTTTGGTCTCGTCGTGGCGCTTGCGGATGCCGTCGAGCAGGTCGTCGACCGGGACCGACAGCGCTTCAGCCGCAGCGTCGAGGTGACGCTCGGCATCGCGGAGCCGCTCGATCGGGCCCGTACCGCTGACCACCTCGATCCGGCGGATGTTCGAGCCGATCGACTGCTCGGAGACGATCTTGACCGGACCGATGTCGCCGAGCGCGTGCACGTGCGTGCCGCCGCACAGCTCGACAGAGTGCGCGCCGGCCTCGAGCACGCGGACGGTGTCGCCGTACTTGTCGCCGAAGAAGGCGATCGCTCCCGAGTCGAGCGCCGCCTGCTTGGTCGTCTCGTAGTGGCGCACCTCGGCGTTGCCCAGGATTTCGCGGTTGGCCAGATCTTCGATGGCCACGATCTCGTCGGGCGACACCGCCTGGAAGTGGCTGAAGTCGAACCGCGCACGGTCGGGTCCGACGTACGAACCCTGCTGCTTGACGTGATCGCCGAGCGTCTCGCGCAGCGCCCAGTGCACGATGTGCGTCGCGGTGTGGTTGCGCCGGATGGCGTCGCGACGGACCCCGTCGATGGTCGCGGTGACCGACTGCCCGACCTCGAACGCGCCGTCGACGACCTCGACGGTGTGACGCACGAGTCCCGGTACGCCATAGGTCGTGTCGAGCACTCGGGCCCGCACTCCGTCGCCCTCGATGGTCCCCGTGTCGCCGATCTGGCCGCCCGACTCCGCGTAGAACGGCGTGCGGTCGAGCACGACCGCATCTCCGAATACTCCGAACACGGTTGCCTGCGAGCGGTACTCGTCGCGGCCCGTGAACTCGGTGGGACCATGCTGCTCGGCCACTCTCGCCATGAGCGCGGTGGCCTCGTCGTGGGCCACACCCTTGCGAGCGTTCTTGCCACGCGTGCGTTGTTCGCTCATCGCCTCGTCGTATGCGGCCTGGTCGAAGCCGAGACCACGCGACTCGAGGATCTCCTTCGTCACCTCCGGGGGCAGTCCGAACGTGTCGTAGAGCTTGAAGAGGAACTCACCGCCGATGGGTGTGGTCGGACCCGAGTTGTCGATCGTCTCGTTCAGCAACCTCATGGCGGTTCCGAGCGTCTCTCGAAAGCGCTCTTCCTCACGCTCGACGGTGTCGCGGATCGCCTGGTGACTCGTCACGATCTGCGGGTAGTCGGCGCCCATGATCGAGACGACCTCGTCGACCATCTGCGGAAACACGACCTCGTCGACGCCCAGAAGGTAGGTACGGGTGATGGCCCGCCGGATGATGCGGCGCAGCACGTAGCCGCGGTCCTCGTTCGAGGGGATCACCCCATCACCGACGAGGAAAGCCGTGGTGCGGGCGTGCTCGGCGATGATCCTCAGGCTCACGTCGGACCGCTCGTCGGTGCCGTAGGTGGTACCGGTGAGCTGTTCGGCGCGGGCGATCAACGCTCGGATCTCGTCGAGTTCGAAGACCGAATCGACGCCCTGGACGACGGAGAGCATCCGCTCGAGACCGGCGCCGGTGTCGATCGACGGCTTCGGCAGGGGAACCATCGAGCCGTCGGGCTGCTGCTCGAACTGCATGAACACGAGGTTCCAGATCTCGATGAAGCGGTCCTCGCCGCCCTCGGCCGGGCCCCCGTCGGCGCCGTACTCCGGACCCTTGTCCCAGAAGATCTCCGAGCACGGGCCGCAGGGACCGATGTCGCCCATCCTCCAGAAGTTGTCCTCGTCGAGACGTTGGATGCGTTCGGCCGGCACGCCGACCACATCGCGCCAGATCTGCTCGGCCTCGTTGTCGGTGATGTGCACCGTGACCCACAGTCGTTCGGGATCGAGCGCGAGGGTCGACGTCACGAACTCCCACGCCAGGGGGATCGCCGTCTCCTTGAAGTAGTCGCCGAAGCTGAAGTTGCCGAGCATCTCGAAGAAGGTGAGGTGACGCGATGTGCGGCCGATCTCGTCGAGATCGTTGTGCTTGCCGCCGGCGCGCACGCACTTCTGCACGCTCGTCGCCCGCGGATAGGGCGGCACCTCTTCACCCACGAAGTACGGCTTGAAGGGCACCATCCCCGCGACGGTGAACAGCACCGTCGGGTCGTGCGGGATCAGACTCGCCGAGGGGACGACGGTGTGACCGCGGTCCGCGAAGAAGCCGGTGAACGCTCGGCGCAACTCGTTGGCACGCATGGTCAGGTCAGGATAGTGGTGCGATGCATCGACCCCGACCGGCCGGGCTGCGGGTCAACGTATGGAGCGGACGTTCGAGGGCGTGTCGGCAGCGACGCGGCGCGACGCCGTCGAGCGCGGGGCGATGCGCTGATCGAGATCGTGACGCATCTCGCGCTCGGACGAGCGCACCACCGAGCGGCCTTCGTCGATTGCCGCGGTCACGGTCTCGCGGACGCCGTCGACGCCGCTGCGCGCCCGATCCACGAGTGCGGCCGGACGGGCCTTGGCCAGCTGGCTCTTCAACTTGCGTTGGGTCCACATCGTGCCGGCCGAGCCTGCGACAGCTCCGACGCTCACCCAGATCACGCGTTTGAACATGTCACGATCCGCCGTCGACGCGTCGCAACCGCCGCGCTGCACGCTTGGTGCCCTTCGCGAATGCTGCCGTCTTGATGACGGGGTTCGACAGGACGCGAACGGTCGCCGCGGTCGCCGTGTCCATCGTCTCGGTGACCGACGCTGCGGTCGAAATCAGATCGTCGAGGCGATCGACCTGCCCGCCGGCCGAACGGGCGGCGCGGAGCAGTTCGTCGATCGCCGGTTGCGCCCGCTCGACGAACACCGCCGAGGCCTTGGCCATGTCACTGGCCGCCCGTCGTAGCTGCACCGTCACGACGGCGAGCATCGCGATCGACGCGAGCGAGACCACGAGCACCACGATCAGCACCACGTCGTTCGCCGTCATCGGATCACAGGTTAATGGACGGGGGGCGGCGCGAGTGTGGTGTCGACGGTCGCCGCCAGGGCATCGACCACCTCACGCGACCGCGCCGCACGCGCCAGAGCAAGCACCGCGTGGCCGAGCGCGTAACGCGCCTCGGGCATTCCGACGAGCTCGACGGCGCGCGCCGCGGCGTCGGCGATGAGCAATGCGCCGCGGTCGGCGACGCCGATGTCCTCCGACGCGAAGATCACCATCCGGCGCGCCAGGAATCGCGGGTCCTCTCCTCCGTCGAGCATGTGCTTCATCCAGGCCATCGCCTGCACCTCGTCCTGGGCGCGGAGGTGCTTGATGAACGCGGAGGCCGCGTCGTAGTGATCACCCCGGTCGTAATGACCGACTCCCGCCCCTAGCGCGTCGACGATCTCTGCACTGCCGATCGTCGACCCCGCCGCGAGCTGCGCTGCGAATTCGAGCGCGGTCAGCAGCCGGCGACCGTCGCCGGCGATCGCGCCGAGCAGCATCGCCGTCGCGGCGGTATCGATCCCCGCGCCCAACTCGTCGAGGCCTCGCTGAAGCAGCACCGACATCGCCGCGTCGTCGAGCGCCTCGAGTTGGAAGACCGTGCAGCGCGACAGCAGCGGCTTGTTGACCGTCGCCCACGGACTCTCGGTGGTCGCTCCGATCAGCGTGATGAGACCCGACTCGACGTGGCCGAGCAACGCGTCCTGCTGCGAACGGCTGAAGCGATGGATCTCGTCGAGGAACAGCACCGTGCGGACCGACCGCTCGCCGAGACGCGCCGTCGCCTCGTCAGCGGCTTGGCGAATGTCCTTCACCGACGCCGAGACAGCCGACAGCATCACGAACGCCGACCCGCACGTCGTCGCGATCAGCCGCGCCAGGGTGGTCTTACCGGTGCCCGGCGGACCCCAGAGCACCATCGAGGCGAGCCGGCCCCCGTCGACCAGGCGCCGCAGGGGACGACCCGATCCGAGCAAGTGATCCTGGCCGACGATGTCGTCGAGCCGGGCCGGCCGGAGGCGTTCCGCGAGCGGAGCGCGCCCCTGCAGCGCCGCACCGGCGGCATCGGAGAACAGGTCCGGCTCCATCACTGCGGGAGGCTACCGGGTCGATGAGCGGTGGATTCTCGGTGCGGCGCCGTACCCTTGACACGATGAAACAGATCGTGATCCTGGCGGTCATCGTCGTGGTGGGCGTCGTCATCGTCAAGCTGCGCTCCGACGCGGCAGGCCAACGCAAAGCCGTGCTCGCACGCCTCGCCAACGAAGCGCCGGCGGGTCCGGAAGAGAGCCCGACCGCGTTGCTGTTCCGCGAGGTCGGTGCGCCACTCCCTGGGGAGACACAGCCCGGTGAGCCACAGCCCGGCGATGCCGAGACCGGGGCCGCAGCGTCTGACCCGTCAGTCAGCGGCTCGGGGCAGTAACCGCAATCCCAACTCGGCGAGTTGTGACGGGTCGAGGTCACTCGGCGCCTGGGTGAGCGGATCGGCACCCGACTGCGTCTTGGGGAACGCGATCACCTCGCGGATGTTCTCTTCCCCCACCAGCAACGCGACGAGGCGGTCGATCCCGAACGCGAATCCGGCGTGCGGCGGCGCGCCGAAGCGGAACGCGTCGAGAAGGAATCCGAACTTCTCCTGCGCCTCGTCGGGTGCGATCCCGAGGAGCGAGAACACGCGTTGCTGCACGTCGTTGCGATGGATCCGGACCGATCCCGAGCCCAGCTCCCAACCGTTGAGCACCAGGTCGTACGCCTGCGAGCGGACCTCGAGGAGACGCACCGGATCGCCACCCGCCTCGACCTCGTGGATGATCGACATGTCGTCGATGTGCGGCATCGTGAACGGGTGATGCGCGGAGACGGGCCGTCCCGTCGTCTCGTCGATCGACTCGAACAGGGGGAAGTCGACGATCCAGGTGAAATGCAGTCCGCCATCGTTGACCGCCGGCCGGCCGACCTCGAGGCGGAGCAGCCCGAGTACGTGACACGCACGGGGACGCTCGTCGGCCACGATCAGCACGAGATCGCCGGCCACCGCCCCGGTACGTTCGACGATGCCGGTCAACTCATCGGCCGAGCAGAACTTCGCGACGGGTGAGTCGAGTTCGACGCCGCCTTCGCCATTACCGTCGGACGCCTTGATCCGCATCCAGACGAGACCCTTGGCACCCCACTGCTTGGCCCGATCGGTCAGGTCGTCGAGTCGCGACCGGGTCGCGTCGCCGCCACCCGGCACGCAGATCGCCTTCACGCACGGCGCCTTGAACGCGTTGAACCCGGTGTCGGCGAACAACTCGGTCAGCTCGATCAGCTCGAGGCCGAACCGCACGTCGGGCTTGTCGGAACCGAATCGCTCCTGCGCCTCACGCCAGGTCATGCGCGGAATCTCGTCGATCGTCTCGCCGGACACGGCGGCAACGACCGCGGCGACGGCGACCGAGATCGCCGCCAGCACGTCGTCCTGCGACGCGAAGCTCATCTCGGCGTCGAGCTGCATGAACTCGAACTGGCGATCGGCGCGCAGGTCCTCGTCGCGAAGGCAACGCGCGATCTGGTAGTAGCGGTCGATGCCGCCGACCATGCACAACTGCTTGAAGAGCTGCGGCGACTGCGGCAACGCGTAGAACGAACCCGGCTTCAGGCGTGACGGGACCACGAAGTCGCGCGCACCCTCGGGTGTCGATGCGATGAGCATCGGCGTCTCGACCTCGAGGAAGCCCTGCGACTCCATCGCACCGCGGATCGCACTGTTCACCTTGGCGCGCGTCCGCAGGTTGCGCTGCATCTGCTCGCGACGCAGGTCGAGGTAGCGATGACGGAGCCGGATCATCTCGTCGGTGTCGACGCGACCGTCGAGCCGGAAGGGCGGCGGCTCGGCCGAGGCCAACACCTCGACCGTGCACTCCTTCAACTCGATCTCACCGGTCGCCAAGTTGGGGTTCACATGGTCGTCGCCGCGGCCGACCACCGTGCCGGTGACCTGGATGACGTACTCGCCGCGGAGGTCGCTGGCGCCGTCGACCACGCACTGCGTGATGCCGGTGTGGTCGCGCAGATCGACGAACGCGAGGTGCTGGCTGTGCTCACGACGCGCCGCGACCCAGCCGCAGAGCGTGACCCGCTCGCCGACCTGGGCGGCACGCAGGTCGCCGCACATATGGGTTCGCATGGCTGTGGTTCGCACGGCCGTCGTGCGGTCGCTCGGATGGTGCGTGTCGTTCACGTCAGTCGCTTCCTCAACTCGTTGATCACATCAGCCCGCGCCACCGACACCTGTGGTGCGTCACCGACGAGGTCGCGGATGGTCACCGTCCCGGCAGCACGCTCGTCGTCGCCGAGCAGTAGTCCCAGCCTGGCACCGCTGCGGTCGGCGGCCTTCATCTGGGCGCGACCCGACCGCTGGTCGTAGGCCCGGCCCGCGGCGAGGCCGGCGCGGCGCAGTTCGAGACACAGATCGCGAACATCGCTGCCATCGCCGCCGAAGTCGATGACGAACACCACAGGTGGCGTCGGTGCGACGTCGAACACATCCTCGGCATCGCAGGCCAGCAGGATCCGCTCGACGCCGGCGCCGAAACCGAATGCAGGGGTCGGGTCACCGCCCAGCTGCTCGACCAGGCCGTCGTAGCGTCCCCCGCCACCGATGGCCAGGTCAATGGTGTCGCTGACCACCTCGAACACCGTGTGGGTGTAGTAGTCGAGCCCGCGAACCAGGTGCGGATTGACTTCGAAGTCGACCCCAGCGGCGGCGAGGCCTGCCTTGACTCGATCGAAATGGGCGAGTGACTCGGGGGTCATGACGTCGACAAGTGTCGGCGCGCCCTGGAGTGCGGCGCGAGTCGTCGACGACTTCGAGTCGAGGACGCGGATCGGGTGCGTGTCGATCTTGTCGCGGTCCACTTGATCGAGTCGATCGGCCCGGGATCGGAGAAACGCCGTCAGCTCCTGTTGATAGGCGGCTCGGCTCTCGGGATCGCCGATCGAGTTGAGCTCGAGGCGGATCTGACGAAGTCCGAGCTCGCGGTAGAAGTCCCAGAGCAGCACGATGAGCTCGACATCGATGTCGGGGTCGGACGATCCGAAACACTCCGCGCCCAGCTGGTGGTGCTGGCGGTAGCGGCCCTTCTGCGAGTTCTCGTGCCGGAAGTGTTGGCTGAAGTACCAGACCTTCCAGGGCGTCGTCGGGTGGTGCTGCACGAAGGCCCGCGCCACGCCGGCGGTCGACTCGGGACGCAGCGCCACCCGAGTGCCGTCCTTGTCCTCGAAGTCGTACATCTCCTTCGAGACGATGTCGGTACCGACACCCAACCGGGCGAACACGGCAAGGTCTTCGACGATCGGCGTCTGCACATAGCCGAACGATGCCTGCTCGAAGCAGCGGCGAAACCGATCGGTGAGGTCGAGCCAGCGCCCCGACTCCGCCGGGAGCAGATCTCGCATTCCTTTCAGCGATCGGAGCGGCTCGAGCTTGGTCACGACCGCACGATGGTAGTGGTCAACCTCTGGGCCAGCGCCGGACCGATCGTTCGATGACCCGTCGAGCGAACGGATGGCCGAGCAGCTGCGCTCCGCGACGCACCGCCGCGCACTCGAGCCGGTGGGCCGACCGGGGCGCGATCGTGAACGCCGCATCGGCGATCCAGAGCGGGACCGACGCGCGCAACATGCCGCGGGCAACAGCTCGGCGGACCACCGCCCACCCCATGACCAGCCGAACTGCACGCACTCGCACGGTCGAGAAATCTAGACCTCGCACAGTGGCGAGTCCACCGCTTTCAGTGGTGACTCAGGTCGTCCCGGGCACCACCCGGACCGCGTCGTACACCGAATCGAGCGACCGCAGCCGGCTCAGGATCGTCTCGAGGTGCGACGGGTCGCCCAGTTCGAACTCGAACCGCATCTTCGACACGCGGTCGGACCCCGTCGAGGTGTTCGCGGCGAGGATGTTCACCTGGTGGTCCGACAGGGTCGCGGTGATGTCGTAGAGCAGCCGCTCGCGATCGAGTGCCTTGACCTCGATCAGGGCGACGAACGTGCCGGCCGAATCGTCGGCCCACGACACCTCGATGACCCGTTCACCGTGCCCACTCGTGAGTGACGCCGCATTCGCGCAGTCGCTGCGGTGCACCGACACGCCGCGCCCGCGGGTCACGAAACCGATGATCGCGTCGCCGGGAACAGGCGTGCAGCAGCGGGCGAACCGCACCAGCACGTCGTCGAAGCCCTCGACGTGCACGCCGACCTTCGAGTCGGGCCGGCGGCGGCGATGGCGCCGCGTCGGCGTCGCGATCACCTCGTCGCGGGTGGGGTCGGCCGCGCGGAGCTGTGTCGACAGACGGCCGGCGATCGACTCGGGTGACACGTGGTGCTCGCCGATCGCCGCGTACAGGGCGTCGACCGAGGCGAACTTCAACTCTTTCGCCAGCTCTTCGAGGACCGGGCCGTTCGTGATCTTCTGCACCGGCAGCGCCTCTCGGCGCATCGACTTCACGAGCTCGTCGCGGCCCGTCTCGACCGCGTCTTCGCGCCGCTCACGGCTGAACCACTGCTTGATCTTCGACGATGCCGAACGGCTGGCCACGAACTTGAGCCAGTCGGCGGACGGCGCCGCGCTCTCGACCTTCGACGTGAAGATCTCGACGGTCTCGCCCGAGTTGAGCTTCGTGTCGAGCGGCACGAGCCGACCTCCGACACGTGCCCAGATGCAGCGGTGCCCGTCTTCGGTGTGGATCGCGTACGCGAAGTCGATCGGCGTCGCATCGACCGGCAACGAGATCACGTCGCCCTTGGGCGTGAACACGAAGACCTCGTCCTGCTCGAGATCGATCTTCAGGTTCGCCATGAACTCGTCGGGATCGGACATCTCCTGCTGCCAGTCGACGAGCCGGCTGAGCCATCGGAGATCGTCGGCGGCCTCGCTCCCCTTCGGAGCGGTCCCCTCCTTGTACGCGAAGTGCGCGGCCACGCCTGACTCGGCGCGCTTGTGCATCTCGCGGGTGCGGATCTGCACCTCGACCGGTTTGCCCTGCGGCCCTACGACCGTGGTGTGCAGCGACTGGTAGAGGTTGAACTTCGGCATCGCGATGTAGTCCTTGAAACGCCCCTGCACCGGCGTCCACAAGGAGTGGATCGAGCCGAGCGCCGCGTAACAGTCCTTCACCGAGTCGACCACGACCCGCAGCCCGACGAGGTCGAAGATCTCGTCGAATGCCTTGCCGCGGATGACCATCTTCTCGTAGATGCTCCAGAGGTGCTTCGGCCGGCCGGTCACATCCGCGGTGATGCTCACCTCGGCGAGTCGCGCCCGCACCTCCTCCTCGACCTGCGCGAGGTAGATCTCGCGTTCGGGCGCCCGGGTCGCGAGCATCTGGTCGATCTCGGCGTACCGCTTCGGGTGCAACGCCGCGAAACACAGGTCTTCGAGATGCTGCTTGATCTCGCCCATGCCGAGCCGGTGTGCGAGCGGGGCGTAGATGTCGACCGTCTCGCGTGCCGTCCGCTCCTGCTTGGCGGCCGGAAGCCCACCGATCGTGCGCATGTTGTGAAGGCGGTCGGCGAGCTTGATGACGAGCACGCGGACGTCTTTCGCCATCGCCACGATCATCTTGCGGATCGTGGCGGCCTGTTGCGCCTCCTTCGAGTCGAAATGGATCCGCTCGAGCTTGGTGACGCCGTCGACGAGGGCCGCGACGTCGGCGCCGAACCGGCTCTCGACGTCGGCCAACGTGACACCTGTGTCTTCGACCGCGTCGTGCAACAGCGCGGCGACGACGGTCGTCTCGTCCATGCCGTACCGGGCGCAGATGGTCGCGACGGCGAGCGGATGGGTCACGTACGGCTCGCCCGACTTGCGGACCTGACCCTCGTGCGCGGTGACAGCGACCTCGTACGCGTCGACGATGCGATCGCCGTTCGCCTTCGGATGGAACTGGCGGTACTGCTCGACCAGGCCCTCGACCTCGACCGCGGCCGGCAACTGATGGCGGCGCCACGGGAGGACTCGGGTCACGGTCGGCATGTCAGTCGTACCGAACGAGTACGTGCGTCGAGTGATTCCCGAGGCGCCGGCGGCCGTCGAGTCCGGCGATCTCGATGACGAAGGCCAGCCCGATGACCGAGGCGCCGGTCGATGTCACCAACGCCGCAGCAGCCGACGCCGTGCCGCCCGTGGCGAGGACGTCGTCGACGATCAGGACCCTGCTGGTCGCGTCGAGGGCGTCGCGGTGCATCTCGAGCGTGTCGGTGCCGTACTCGAGGTCGTACGACTGCGCGACCGTGTCGTACGGCAGTTTCTCGGGCTTGCGAATCGGCACGAAGCCCACGCCCAGGCGGTGCGCGACGGGCGCTCCGAAGATGAAGCCTCGGGCCTCGACGCCGACCACCACGTCGCACTCACCGACGAAGGGCTCGGCGAGGCCCTCGATGACGGCCCCGAAGCCGGCGGCATCGCCGAGCAGCGGCGTGATGTCGCGGAACAGGATTCCCGGTGTCGGGAAGTCGGGAATGTCTCGGATCAGCGCCCGAACACCGGAGGAGTCCACTCCTCCAACGTATCGGATCTACTTCTTCGTCTTGCGCGGCCGAGGCGGGTGCGGCCGCTGGTACATCGCCGCCTTCACCGCCAGAGGAGACGGACCGGAGCGCACATCGCCCGCACTGCCACCGTCGCCGCTCATCCGCGCGCCGGCCAACGCAGGCACCGCGTCGTCGAGCAGGATCCGATCCGCGGTCGCCTCGACGCCGCGGTCACGCGCCCGCTGACGCACCCGGCGGTAGCGGTCCTCACGCTCCTTCAGCCACACCACGACAGGGGCCGCGACGAAGACCGAGGAGTACGCGCCGGAGAGCAGACCGACCAGCAGCGCGAGGGCGAAGTCGAACATCACCGTCTGACCGCCGATGATGCCGCCCACGACGAGGATCGAGATGACCGGCAGCAGGGCGACGGTCGTGGTGTTCGTCGAGCGCATCAGCGTCTGGTTGAGCGAGCGCCGCATGATCGCGGTGTAGGTGTGCGTCCCCGACCGGTCGTAGCGCTGGGTGTTCTCCTGCACGCGGTCGTAGACGACGATCGTGTCGTACAGCGAGTAGCCGAGGATCGTCAGGAACGAGATCACGGTCGCAGGAGTGACGTCGAATCGGAACACCGCGTACACGCCCACGGTGATGATGATGTCGTGCACCACGCCGACGAGCGCGGACGCGGCCATGCGCCATTCGAGCTGCCAGCTGATGTACATCGTGATGACGATCAGGAAGGCGATGAGCGCCTTGAGCGCGTCTTTCGTGATCTCGGCGCCCCACGACGGACCCACTGTGTTGGTGCCGACGTCTTCCAGCTTCAGCTTCGCCTTGTCGGCGAGCGCCTTGCCGATCTTCTCGCTCTCTGCGACGTTCTTGGCCTTCGACGCCTGCACCTGCAGGATCCGGTGGTTGTTCTGGTCGGTCGCGACCTGGATCTTCGCAC